>DAHUXX010000062.1 GCA_027306955.1 Acetobacteraceae bacterium
CACCCCTTCCAATACCGTCCAACCCCATGCCGGGGTTGCGAAAACCCCGTTTGCATCCTTACCGCCGCATCGCGATAAAGGGCGGATGCATTCTCGCGCTTCCCATTCCCGCAGGCCGCGCGCCTTCGCCCCGGATCCCGACGCGCCGGGCCAGACCTGCGACATGCCAGGCTGCGCCGCCGCGGGCGAGTACCGCGCGCCCAAATCCCGCGGCCACCTGCGTGACTACTGGTGGTTCTGCCTCGAGCATGTGCGCGGCTACAACGCCGCGTGGGACTATTACAAGGGCATGAGCCCGGGCCAGATCGAGGCAGAGCTGCGCGCCGACACCGCCTGGGGCCGCCCGACCTGGCCACTCGGCCGCCTCGGCGCCTCGTTCGACGCCTCCCTGCTTCACGACCCGCTGCGGTTGTTCGAGTTCGACCAGGCTCGCGCCCGGCGCGAGGCCGAGGGCGCCCCCTCGGAACTGCGCGAGCCGCTGCGCACGCTGGGCCTGTCCTGGCCGCTCACCCTGGAAATCCTCAAGACCCGCTACAAGGAACTGGCCAAGCAGCACCATCCGGACGCCAACCCCGACGACGCCGGCGCCGAGGAGCGCCTCAAGCACATCAACCTCGCCTACGCCGCCGTGCGCTCTCACCTCGCCCCGGCTCCCGCGACCTAGGGGCCGGGCCCGGGGTTTCCCATTCCGCTGCCGGGGGCGTATCCTCGGCGCAATCCCCATAACCAGGATCGTCACCAGGATCTCTTGCCGATGAACAAGGTTGCCGCCATCGCCGAAGCGAAGCCCACCGCCGAGATCAGCCTGCCCGATACGCAGGTCAACGCGCGCGAGGCATTCGGCATCGACTCTGACATGAAGGTTCCGGCCTTCTCGGTGAAGACCGAGCACGTGCCCGACATCGACGCGGCCTACCGCTTCGACCGCGAAACGACGCTCGCGATCCTCGCGGGCTTCGCGTTCAACCGCCGCGTGATGATCCAGGGCTATCACGGTACCGGTAAGTCGACGCATATCGAGCAGGTCGCCGCCCGCCTCAACTGGCCCTGCATCCGCGTCAACCTCGACAGCCACATCAGCCGCATCGACCTGATCGGCAAGGACGCGATCGTGCTGCGCGACGGCAAGCAGGTGACCGAGTTCCGCGAGGGCATCCTGCCCTGGGCGCTGCAGCACGCCTGCGCGCTGGTGTTCGACGAGTACGATGCCGGCCGGCCGGACGTGATGTTCGTCATCCAGCGCGTGCTCGAGGTCGAGGGCAAGCTCACGCTGCTCGACCAGAACCGCGTGATCCGCCCGCACCCCTCCTTCCGCCTGTTCTCCACCGCCAACACGGTGGGCCTCGGCGACACCACCGGCCTTTATCACGGCACGCAGCAGATCAATCAGGGCCAGATGGACCGCTGGAACATCGTGGCCACGCTGAACTACCTGCCGCACGGCCAGGAAACCGAGATCGTGATGGCGAAGATGGGTATCGACGCTTCCGACAAGGCGGCGAGGAAGCGCATCGAGGCGATGGTGGCGCTGGCTGATCTCACCCGCGCCGGATTCATCGCGGGCGACATCAGCACCGTGATGTCGCCGCGTACGGTCATCACCTGGGCGGAGAACGCGCGCATCTTCGGCGACGTGGGCTTCGCCTTCCGCCTCACCTTCCTCAACAAGTGCGACGAGGCGGAGCGCAGCACGGTGGCGGAATATTACCAGCGCTGCTTCAACGAGGAGGTCTCGACCGGCGTGATGCCGCGCAAGGTCGCGTAGACGGCCCATGAGCGGCAGCAGCGGCAACGCCAAGGACAATGGCCGGACGGAAGACTTCAAGCGCGCGACCGCAGGTGCGCTGCGTGCGATCGCCCAGCAGGATGATGTCCAGGTCGCCTTCCAGCCCGGCCCGCAAGGGCTCGCCGGCAAGCGCGCGCGCCTGCCGCTGCCGACGCGCGCCCTGCCGCCCGCCGAGATGGCGAAGCTGCGCGGCGCGGCGGACAGCATCGCGCTGCGCCTGAGGCATCACGACGACGCGATCCACAACGCCCGGATGCCCGCCCGCCGCGAGGCGCGCGACGTGTACGACGCGCTGGAGCAGACGCGCGTGGAGGTGCTGGGCTCGCGCCACATGGAGGGCGTCGCCGCCAACCTGAGCGCCCGCCTCGCGGAGGAATGCGAGGCCGAGGGCTACGACCGGATGACGCGCAAGGACCAGATGCCGCTCGAGGCGGCGCTGGCGCTGCTCGCGCGCGAACGCATGTCCGGCGAGAAGGCGCCGCACGCCGCGCGCCGCGTGCTCGATCTCTGGCGTGGCACGCTGGGCGACAAGGCGGAAGCGGCCCTCGATGAGATGGCCCGCGACCAAGGGGACCAGGCGCAGTTCACCCGCGCCGCGCGCCGGCTGCTCGCGGCCATGGACCTGGCCGAGGCCGAGGCCGATGCGGAACCGGAACAGGGCGAGGAAGGCGAGGAAGGCGCCGAGCAGTCGGGCGAGCAGGACAACGCTCCCGACAGCGAGGGCCAATCCCAGTCCGAGGCCGAATCCATGCTCGGCGCCCAGCCCGAGGAAATGGAGGGCGAAGCCGCGGACGACGAGGGCGCCGAGGACGCGGAGGAGGACATGGCCGCCGCCGAGGGCGAGGACCGCCCCGGCGGCCCGCAGCCGCGCCGCGACACGCCGCTGCCCGACAACGAGAACGTCTATCGCCCCTATAGCCGCGCCTTCGATGAGGAGATCTCGGCCGAGGACCTGTGCGACGCGGACGAGCTCACGCGCCTGCGCCAGCAGCTCGACCAGCAGCTGCAGCACCTGCAGGGCGTGGTCGCCAAGCTCGCCAACCGTCTGCAGCGCCGCCTGCTCGCGCAGCAGACGCGCGCCTGGGATTTCGACCTCGACGAGGGCCTGCTCGATGCCGGGCGGCTCGCGCGCGTCGTCGTCAACCCGCTGCTGGCGCTCTCCTACAAGCGCGAGCGCGACACCGAGTTCCGCGACACGGTGGTGACGCTGCTGATCGACAACTCGGGCTCGATGCGCGGCCGGCCGATCACGGTCGCGGCCATGTGCGGCGACATCCTCGCCCGCACGCTCGAGCGCTGCGCGGTGAAGGTGGAGGTTCTCGGCTTCACCACCCGCGCCTGGAAGGGCGGGCAGAGCCGCGAGCGCTGGGTGGCGGACGGCAAGCCCCGCAACCCCGGCCGGCTCAACGATCTGCGCCACATCATCTACAAGTCCGCGGACGCGCCCTGGCGCCGCGCGCGCAAGAATCTCGGCCTGATGCTGCGCGAGGGGCTCCTCAAGGAGAACATCGACGGGGAGGCGCTGCTCTGGGCCTATCGCCGCCTGCTCGCGCGCCCGGAGCACCGGCGTATCCTGATGGTGATCTCCGACGGCGCGCCGGTCGATGACTCCACGCTCTCGGTCAACCCCGGCAACTACCTCGAGAAGCACCTGCGCGAGGTGATCCGCGAGGTCGAGAACCGCGAGCTGGTGGAACTGATCGCCATCGGCATCGGCCACGACGTGACGCGGTACTATCGCCGCGCCGTCACCATCGTGGACGCCGAGGAGCTCGGCGGCACGATGATGAAGAAGCTCGCGGAGCTGTTCGACGAGGACGCTGCCGCGGCCTGGGCACGCGCCAGCCTCGAACGCGCGCCGCTGGTGGCTTAGCGCAATATCCGACCAGATAGAATCATCTGGTCGGAGGTTGCTCTAGGCGGTCATACCCGCGAGTCTGAGCGCCGCCTCGTAGTTGGGCTGCGGCGGCGGCAACGGCGGCAGCTCCCAGCTGCCGGTGCCGATCGGCCGTATCTCGCGGTCCACGGGCACTTCGACGAGATAGGGCCGGTTGGCCGCGACGGCATGCGCGATTGCGTCCTCGATCTCGCCAGCATGCGTCACGCGGTGCGAGGCCACGCCGAACGCCTTGGCGAGGGCGGCGAAATCCGGCGAATAGAGCTCGCCCGAACGTTCCTGCGCGAAACTCGTCGCCAGCTCTCGCCCGCCGAACAGCCCCACCTGCAGGTCACGGATCGAGCAGTAGCCCTGGTTGTTCCACACGACCCAGACAACCGGGATGTCGTATTCCACGGCCGTCGCCAGCGCGTGCGGCGTCATCAGGAAGGAGCCATCGCCCGCAATTGCGATGCACGGCCGGTCCGGCGCCGCGAGCTTTGCACCAAGGATGCCCGAGGTCGCGAAGCCCATGGCCGCGAAACCCCAGGAATGAATGAGCTGCCGCGGCCGGCGCGTCTCCAGCAGCTGGATGACCCAGTTGTGATGGACACCGACGTCGCTGGCCACGATCGCGTTTTCCGGCAGCACTCGGTTGACCGCCTGCATCAACCGTTCCGGCCGCAGCGGCAGCGCGTCGGACGCGGCCCGCCCCTCCTGCCACGCCTTCCAGGTCTCGCGGCCGCGACGCAACCGGTCAAGCCAGGCGACCGGCCCGTCGCGCCGCTCGCCGACCCTGCTTGCCGCCATCGCATCGAGCTGCGTGAGCGAGGCCCTGGCATCGCCGAGGATCGCGAGTTCCGCAGGGTAGTTTCGCCCCAGTTCCGCCGGATCGATATCGATTTGAACGAGCCGCGAGGGCGGGATGGAAAACGTGTAGCCATCGAGCCAGGCGCTGGTCGCGCGGTCGTCAAAGGAGAAGCCCAGGGCCAGGATGACGTCGGCGTTGCGCGTCGCCTCGTTGGCGGCGAAGGTGCCGTTGCGCCCGATCGCGCCGAAGGCGAGCGCATGGCGATCGTCGATCGCTCCCTTGCCGTTGGGGCTGGTGACAACAGGAATGCCGGTTCGCGCGGCGAAACGCGCAAGCTCGGGCGCCGCCTCGGCAAGCAGCACGCCCTGCCCCGCCACGATCACCGGCCTCTCGGCATCGAGCAGCATGCCGAGCGCCTGTGCCAGCGCCGCGGGCTCGCCCGGCGCACCGTTACGGAATCGCACCGAGACTGGCGGTGGCTCGACCTCAGCCTCCTCGACGAAGACGTTAAGCGGCACGTCAAGATTGACCGGCCCAGGCCGCCCCGCGAGCATCGTCTCCCACGCCTGGCGCACTGCGAGCGGCACCATGTCCACGCGCGTCGGCTGCCAGCTCCGCTTCACGTAGGGGCGGATGACGGTGGGGAAATCGCCTTGGTGGAACCGGCCGGTCTCCTGGAACGGCATGCGGTTGAACTGGTTGGTCGGCACGTTGCCGGTGATGGCGAGGAAGGCGGAGCTGTCCATCATCGCGGCAGCCAGCGCCACAACGAGATTGGCCGAGCCCGGCCCGCAGGACGTGAACGTCGCCACCGGCTCGTGCCGCACCTTGAAGTACGCGTCCGCCATGTGCCCCGCGGACTGCTCGTGGTGGGTGGAGATGGTTCGGATCGCGTTGCCCGCGCGCGCCGCGGCGTCGAGGAATCCGACATTCCCGTGCCCGCATACGCCGAACAAATACGGCACGCGCTGGCGCACCAGGTAATCGACAATGATATCGGCGCCCTTCATGGAAACCGCTGCGCCCATAAAATCCTCCCGGGTTTTCGTTCTGGTCTGTATATTTTTACGCCGCGTCCTGCGACCGGATCATGGGGGCACTGCTGCCCAGCAGCTCCGCGATGCGCACGGCTGCGGCCCGCACCTCGGCGCCGACGCCGGCCACTCGCCCCGGCGCCAGCCGGTCCGCCGGTGCCGAGACCGCGACCGCCGCGACTATGCCGGTAAGCGGAATCGGTACTGCAACGCAACGAAGACCTGTCTCCATTTCCTCGTCGTCGAACGCGAAACCGCGGACCCTCACCTCGGCCAGCGCCGCATGCAGCGCGCGGCGGGAGACGATGGTCCGCGGCGTCAGCTTCGCGAGTCCACGCGCCGCCACGATCGCATCGACCTCCCGCGGCGTGACCTGCGCAAGCAGCGCCTTGCCCAGCGCACTCGCATGCGCCGGCGAGCGGCGGCCGACGAGCGCGCGCATACGCAGCATCCGCGGCCCCTCCGCCGCCTGCACGCAGACCGACTCCCCTTCGTGCAGAACGCTCACATGCGCCGTCTCGCCTGTCGCCGCCGCCAGGTCCTGCAGCGGCGCCAGCGCCTGCCAGCGCAGCGTCTCCTGTCGTGCCGTCGCGGCACCGAGTTGCTCCATGCACGGCCCGGGCGCGTAGCGCCCATCCGCCTGCCGCCGGACGAAGCTTGCCTCCTCGAGTGTGTGCAGGATGCGGAACACCGTGGGCTTGGTCTGGCCAAGCTCGACGGTGAGTTCCGCGAGCGACCAGCTACCGCGCCGCGAGAAGGCAACGATCGCGGCGAGCCCCTTGCGCAGGGATTCCAAGAGGTAGGGATCGTTGCTGTCTCGCATGGCGAAATGCTGGACCGTGATGCGTTACGGTGCTCCTATGCCAGAAGCTTCCGGCAGGCAAGGAGGAAACGCATGCCCGATCTGATCCGAAACATCGCCGAGGTTCCCTGGCAGCGCATGCCAGGGCACGATGCCGGCGCGCTTTCCAAGCTTCTGGTGCACCCCGAGACCACAGGTTCCCGCCAGCTCGACTACCGCATCTCCACCTACGCACCGGGTGCCGGCGTCGATCGGCACGGGCATCGCGTGCAGGAGCAGGTCTATCACGTGCTGGAGGGCGAGGGGATGATGGACGTGGGCGACATAACCCGCGTGGTGCGCCGTCACGACGTGATCCAGCTTCCCGCGGGGGTGCCGCACCGGATCCTCAACACCGGGATCGGCGATCTCGTCTTCATCGTCGTCACCGCGCCGGTCAGCGACGATCCGCCAGCCTAGCGGCAGCCAGCCTTGCCTATCGTTCAGACAACGAAACGGGCGAGCCGCACGGCGGTGTGCCCCGGCGCGGGCCGCAGGCTCGGCATCACCAGCAGGCATTCGTCGTAGGGCGTGCGCACCTCGCGCTCGCCGTCGAGCGCCAACACCGTGCGCGCCCTCGCTACCACCTCGCCGCCGCGCCAGGGCCGAACGAACGAGAAGGTGGCGGTCTCCGCAACCACGGTTTCCGTGACCTCCGCGCACCGCGCCGGCGGCTCCTCCGCGAGTTGTGGACCCATCCCGAGCGCACCCAGCAGGCCTGCGACACCGCGTTGCATCATGGCAACCGTCTCGGTGCGCCAGTGCTGACCCGCTTCGACCAGCAACGCGGTCGCCGTGCCCGGCTCGCTGAAGCGCGGATGGTCGATCAGCCGCTTGCCACTCGCGTGCCCGGCGTCGGCCACGATCAGCCCTGGTCCGCCCATGCGCCGCGCCAGCCCAATCCCGCGCGACACCAGCCCCGCCAGCACCAGTGGCTCGGAGGGCCAGAGCATGGAGTGCAGGTCCAGCACCACGTCCGCCGCCAGCACCACGGGCAGAATCTGACGTGCCCGCCTCAGCTCCACGCTGTTTCCGCGTCCGGCCAACACCGCCGGGTCCCAGACCCGGTTGAGATCCTCCTCGACGAAGCGGCTTTGCGTCGGTCGTGCCGGATCGAAGGCGGAAAAAGCGTCGAGATTGGCGAACCCCAGCGTCACCCTTCCGCGCGCGGGCACGAATCCATCACGCAGCATGCGGTCGAGGACGATGGCGCCGGCGATTTCGTTGCCATGCATTAACGACAGCAACAGCAGGTGCGGCCCGGGCGCCGTCGCAGCGCGCGTAACGAAGCCGGGAATTTCGCCGTCGCCGGCCAGCCACGGCCGCAGATCGGGCGGCGCCAGCGCCACCTCGAAATGCGGCAGGGCGTGCATCATCCGCAGAGGCGCTCCGCCAGGCGGTCGATGAACGCATCGCAGGCGAGCAACTGGTTGGCCGCGATCCATTCGTCCGGCTGGTGCGCCTGCGCGATCGCGCCTGGTCCGCAGACGATGGTGGAAATCCCCGCCTGCTCATAGAGCCCGCCCTCGGTGCCATAGCTCACGGCGCCGACGGAGTTGGAGCCGCTCGCCTGCTGCACCATGCCGACCAAGGGATCGCGCTCCGCCAGGGCCAGGCCCGGGATCGTGTCGATCACGTCATAGGTAAAGCCCGACGCCGGATCGACCGCCTTCATCGCCGGCTCGATCGTGCTGGCCACATGGGCGCGCAGCTTCGCGAATTCAGCCTCGACATCGTCGCCCGGAATGTTGCGCCACTCCATGGTGAACTCGGCGTGTTCGGGAATGATGTTCAGGATCGTGCCGCCGGAAATCGTGCCGACATGGATCGTGGTGAACGGCGGGTCGAACCGCGCGTCGAACGGTCCTGTCTTCGCCCGCTCGCGCGCCTTCGCCGCGACCCAGGTCACCGCCTCCGCGGCGGCGTGCACCGCGTTCACGCCCTTGCCCGGCTCGCTCGAATGCCCGGGCTTGCCCCGCACGATCACGCGCAGCGACAGCTTGCCCTTGTGCGCGAGCACCGGCTGCATCAGCGTGGGTTCGCCCACCACGCAGCAGGCGGGGCGCGACGCGGCGTCGAGCTCCGCGACCATCCGCCGCGCGCCCTCCATCGTCGTCTCCTCGTCATGTGTGATGAAAACGTGCACCGGCTTCGCGAGCCGCATCGCCTTGAGCCGTGGCATGGCAGCGAGCATGCAGGCGACGAAGCCCTTCATATCCGCGGCCCCACGCGCGATCAGGCGTCCTTCGGTCTCGCGCAGCGTGAACGGGGCGCCGGTCCAGGCCTGCCCGTCCACCGGTACGGTATCGACATGACCGGAGAGCGCGATGCCGCCTGCGACCTCAGGCCCCACCAGCGCGTGAAGGTTGGCCTTCCGCCCCGTGGGGTCGAGGCTCACGCGCGCGGCAATCCCATGGCCCGCAAGGTAGTCGCGCGCATACTCGATGAGAGCGACGTTGCTGTTTCGGCTGGTGGTATCGAACGCCACCAGGCGCGCGAGGATATCCCGGCTCGACATCTTTTCGGTCATGCGTCGCAGTGTAGAGCCTCACGCGCGCGCATCAACCGTGGGGTCTAGCCGGCTGCCGCCTCCAGCCGCCGCACCACCCGTGCCCGCCCGATCAGCGGCAGCAGCGCGCGCAGCTCGGGCCCCTTCTCCTCGCCGGTCAGCGCCAGCCGCAGCGGGTGGAACAGCGCGCGCGCCTTGCGCCCGCTCACCTCGCGCAGCGCCGTCGTCCACCGCTCCCACACGGACTCGTCCCACGGTTCTTCCGGCAGCAATGCCAGGGCCTGGCGCAGGAACGCCGCCTCCTCGGGCAGCGCCACGCGCACCTCGCCAGCGACCACCTCCCACCAGTGCCGCGCCTCCGACACCAGGTCGAGGTTGCCGCGCACCGCCGTCCAGAAACGCGCATCCGCCCCCGCGGGCAGCCGCGCGGACACCGCCTCGTACGGCGCAGTGTGCAGCACTCGCCGGTTGAGCGCCAGCAGCTGCGCCGGATCGAAGCGCGGCGCCGCGGCCGACATATGCGCGAAGTCGAACGACGCGGCCAGCATCTCGAAACTCGCCGGCTCGAACGCATCGGGTGTGCCCAGCCGCGCGAGATAGGCAAGCAACGCGGACGGCTCGATCCCGTCCGCCCGCAGCCGCCTGAGCGAAAGGCTCTCCAGCCGCTTCGACAGCTTGCCGCCCTCCTCGTCGAGCAGCAGAGGTCGGTGCCCAAGCCTTATCGCATCCGGATCGGCGCCCAGTGCGGTGATGATGTCGCGCTGCACGCCGGAGTTGGTGATATGGTCCTCGCCGCGGATGATATGTGTGATGCCCTCGGCGATGTCGTCCACGACGGAGGTGAAGGTGTAGAGCGGCGAGCCATCCGCGCGCACCAGCACCGGATCCGAAATCGCGGTCAGCTTCACCCGCCGCTTGCCGAGCACCAGGTCGTCCCATGCCTGCTCGCCTGACGAGAGCTTGAACCGCCAATAGGGCTTGCGGCCGGAGGCCTCGGCCCGGCCCCGCTGCTCCGGCGTCATCGCCAGCGCCGCACGGTCGTAGACCGGGGCCATGTGCCGCCGGCGCTGCGCGTCACGCTTCGCCGCCAGTTCCTCCTCGCTCTCGAAGCAGGGGTAAAGCCTTCCTGACGCGCGCAGCCTGTCCGCGGCCACGGCGTAGGAAGCGAGCCGGTCAGACTGGCGGAACGTGCGTGTCCACGCGATGCCGAGCCATGCCAGGTCCTCCTCGATCCCCCTGGCATATTCCTCGCGCGAACGTTCTGTATCCGTATCGTCCAGCCGCAGCAGCAGCTCGCCGCCGGCATGGCGCGCAAAGAGCGCATTGGCCACAGCAATATAGGCGTTGCCGACATGCAGCCAGCCGGTCGGCGACGGCGCGAACCGCGCCCGGATCGTCGTCAAGACCACTGACCCTATTCGCGCGGCCTGCGCCGCGGGTCGAGCGCGCGCCAGTCGCGCTCCTCCGCCATCGCGGGCTCCTCGGCGAAGAACGCGACCTCGCCCTCGCTGCTCCACCCGCCGCTCTCGGAGTCGATCGGGCTCGCGGCGCCGATCGCCACGTCCGTCGCTGCCTCCAGCACCTCGGCGTCCTCGCCGAATACGAACCACGCCTCTACCACCTCGCGCGGCGAGAGCCCTGGCGCGCGGCACCGCTCCACGCTGTCGCGCACGTAGCGCCGCGCGAACTCGTTCGCCTCGTCGAGGGAGAGGAAACCCTTGACCTCCTCGACAATGCCGTCCTCGGCCCCGCCCGTGAGGTCGCGGATGCGCACGCGAAATTCTACCGTTTCGATCACGACACGAGTGCCGTAAAGCCGTTGGTGATCGGATAGCGTCGGTCGCGCCCGAAGGCCCGTATGCCGATCTTCACCCCGGGTGGCGCCTGCCGCCGCTTGTATTCGGCGCGGTCCAGCATGCGCCACACGCGCAACACCGTCGGGCGGTCGAACCCCTTCGCGACCATCGCGTCCACGCTCTCCTCGCCCTCCACCAGCCCCTCCAGGATCGCATCCAGGATCTCGTAGGGCGGCAGCGTGTCCTGGTCCGTCTGGCCGGGCTTCAGCTCCGCGGAGGGCGGCTTGGTGATGACGCGCTCGGGCATCACCATTCCCCTGGGCCCCGCCAGACCCCTCAGCCAATGCGCGTTGCGCCAGCGCGCCAGTTCGAACACCGTGGTCTTGTAGATGTCCTTGAGCACGGAATAGCCCCCGCACATGTCACCGTAGAGCGTGGCATAGCCCACCGACATCTCGCTCTTGTTGCCGGTGGTCAGCAGCATTGAGCCAAATTTGTTGCTCATCGCCATCAGGATCAGCCCGCGTGAGCGCGACTGCAGGTTCTCCTCGGTGATATCCGCCTGCCGCCCCGCGAACAGTGGTGCCAGTGCCGTGGAGAACGCTTCCATCGCGCCTCCGATCGGCACGATATCGTAGCGAATGCCGAGCAGCCGCGCGCATTCGGCAGCGTCCTCCAGGCTCTCGCGACTGGTAAAGAGGCTCGGCATCATCACCGCGCGAACGCGCTCGGCGCCCAGCGCATCCACCGCGACGGCGGCCGAGATCGCGCTATCAATGCCGCCGGAGAGTCCCAGGATCACCCCGGGGAACCGGTTCTTGTTCACATAGTCGGCGAGCCCCAGCGCCATGGCGCGCCAGATCGCCTCCAGCCGTCCTGGTTCCGGCGCGATCTCACCTGGCTCGCAGACAAGGCCGTTGCCGCGCCGCCAGACCGTACGGCGTACGCTGGCCTCGAAGAAAGGCAACTGCGCCGCTAGCCCGCCCGCGGCATCGAGCACGAAGCTTGCGCCCTCGAACACCAGCTCATCCTGTCCGCCCACCTGGGCCGCGAAGACGAAGGGCAGGCCGGTCTCGCGCACGCGCTCGCGCGCCAGCGCCACGCGCTTGCCCTGCGTGCCCGCCTCGAACGGCGAACCGTTGATGGAGAGCAACACCTCCGCCCCCTGCGCCGCCAGCGCTGCCGGCACCTTGGGAAACCACCAGTCCTCGCACACCATCACGCCGAGCCTGGCACCGCGGAACTCCACGGGCGCCGGCACCGGCCCCGGATCGAACACGCGCTTCTCGTCGAACACGCCGTAATTCGGCAGCTCGTGCTTGGGCACGCGCGCCGCGATCGCTCCTCCATCGAGCAGAAAGGCGGTGTTGTGCAGCTTGCCGTCGTTGCGCCACGGCCCACCCAGCAGCACCGCGGGCCCGCCATCCGCCGTCTCCGCCGCGAGCCCGACGATCGCCGCCTCACACGCCTCGGCAAAGGCCGGCTTGCGTACCAGGTCCTCGACCGGGTAGCCGCCGGCGGAGAATTCCGTGGTCACGACCAGGTCCGCGCCCTGCGCCGCAGCTTCCGCCCGGGCATGGCGGATCGTTTCGATGTTGCGCTCGACCGCCCCGACCTCGGGGTCGATCTGCGCGATCGAGACCGTGAGCGCGCCGGTCATGCGCCATCCTTCCTGGCGCCGTTGCGCTTGAGCAGGAACTCGCGCCCGACCTTCACCATCGGCTGGTTGTCGTAGGTCACGATATCCGCGGTCGCGTAAGTCTCCGACCAGCGCTCCGGGATGAAGCTGCCGGTTCCCACCAGGTCTATCGGCGCCCTGGCATCCGCCACCACCCGGCACTTGTCCACGCCGAAGCCGGACGAGACGACGATGCGCACCGCCGGGAACCCCGCCGCGTCCAGTGCCTCGCGCGCGCGCCAGATCGCCGCGGCCGAGACGCCTGTGCCTACCAGGAACCGCAGCTCCGTTTCTGATCGGTAGCGTCGTATGGCCCCGGGTGCGTGCCGCTCCAGCACCGCATAACTCTCCGCCGGGTCGAGCCCCTCGAGAAACCGCCCGCCATGCGTGTCAAGCCGCACCTGCAGCCGCCCGGAAGCCGCAAGGTCGGGAAAGCGCCGCGACACCGCGATCGAGTCGCTGATTTCCTTCCCGAAATAATCGACCAGCACCGTCAGCACCTCGTCGGGGAAGGTCGCGTGAAACATCTCCGCCGCCCGCACCGTCGAGCCCGCGTAACCGATCAGCGAATGCGGCATCGTCCCGAGCCCCTGCGCGGCGCCGAACCAGTGCGCGGTGCCGTCATTGGCGTTGCCGACGAAGCCGCGCGCCCCCTCCCGCTTCGCCGCGGCGCTGCCGACGGCGGCGGCGTAGGCCATCATCTCCTGCATCTCCGCGCCGGCGCAGTGGCGCGCCTCCATGGCGAGGAACCCGACATGCGGGAGACAGAGGCTCATCTGGTAGGCGTTGTGCGCGGCCACACAGCAGGCGCCGAGCTTCTGCAGCAGGATGGTCTCGAGATCGGAAAGTTCGACCATGCTGCCACTCACATAGACCAGCGGCTCGCCGGCGCCGGTCCAGCTGCCTTCCGCGTGCGTCACCTCGACGTCAAAGCGCACGCCCCGCGCCGCCGCCACCTGGTCGAGCCAGGCCAGCATGAGCCGTGGCGCGGAGATCACCGGTCGTCGCAGGAACAGCGCGTAGGTCACCCGCCGGTCGCCGAAGCGGCGCACCACCGCGCGCGTGCGATTAAAGTAGGAATCCGTCCGCGCCGCGATGTCAGCCGCCAGTTCTTCCGCCGTCGGCGTCCTTGGCGCCTCCGCGTTCGGGGCCGGGAGATCCATGCGCTACTGCGCCGCCACCGCCGTCGCGATGCCGCCGCGCCGAGCCTTCAGTTCCTCCGCCACCAGGAACGCGAGTTCGAGCGACTGCTCGGCGTTGAGCCGCGGGTCCATGAAGGTC
>DAHUXX010000066.1 GCA_027306955.1 Acetobacteraceae bacterium
CGGTGCTCATGCGGCGCTCCACAGCTTGATGGAATCGGCGAAGGTGCCGGCCTGCTCGCGGATCGGCTGCATCTGGCCGGAGTTTTCGGCGAACTTGAACGCGATGTAGGGGATGCCCCGCGCGGCCAGCGCCCGCTGCAACATCGGCCGTTCCAGCAGCGCCGGGTCGCAGAAGCTGGCGGAGGCGAAGATCACGCCCTCCGCGCCGGAACGCTGCACCGCGTCGATCAGCCATTGACCCTTCTTCGACTGGTCCGGCTGGTACTTCGCCGCGGTCTCCAGCGAATCGTGCAGGTAGGCGTGGGAGAGGGCGGCGAGCGGGTCGCCGTCCGCCGCGACGTCGGACTTCTCCCAGCGGTTCACCAGCATGAAGTCGTCGTCCACGATGTAGCAGCCGGCAAGCTCGATCGACTTGATGAGGCTGAGCGGCGGCTGCTCGCAGAAGGCGCCGGTGACAACGACGCGCGAGTTGTCCCGGCGGGGCCGTTCCTCGGCGGCGGCGGCGGCGAGGTAGTCGCGCAGCATCGCGGAATGTTCCTCCACCGGCAGCACCATGCCGGCGCGCATCAGCAGGTAGACCTCGGCGGAGGGTGCCTTCCACGGGAAGCGCGCGCGGAAGGCATAGACCTCGCGCACCAGGGCGCGGTTCTCGTTGTAGACGGCGATCGAGTGGCGCAGCGCGTCGTCCGTGATCTCGCGTCCGGCGAGCCGGGCGAGGATGTCGCGCAGCTCGCCGAGTTCCGAAACATAGAAGCTGCCGCCGACGGCGTCGCTGAAGTTCTGCGGCACGTCCACGTAGCGGCTCTTCACCTTCGGGAACATGATCTTCCACATGCCCGAGAGGTTGCGGATGACGTCGCAGATCGAGGGGAAGAGCATCGCGTCCACGAAATCGAGCCGGCTGGTGACACCAAGCTCGATGGTGGAGCGCGGGATGCGGCAGATATAGCTCTGGTAATAGGCGTCGCCCTGGATCACCTCCAACTGGTCGCCGCCGCCGAGCACGCCGAGCGCGAGCCCGCCGGCCGCGTGGATCAGCTCGCGCGGCACGTAGAACGGCATGAAGCCCACGACGATGCGCCCGGGTGCGGCTTCCTTCCATTCGCGCGCGGTGGTGAAGTTGAGGTCCTCGAACAGCGCCTGGCAGCGCGCGACGATCGCGGCAACTTGGCTCATGCTAGCGGTGCTCCCATTTGGGTGGCCGGCGTTCCAGGAAGGCGCGCAGACCCTCGGTGGCGTCGTGGGTGTGCATCAGTTCGTCGAGATAGAGGTTTTCCAGCTCCGCGAGCCGCGCGCGCAGGGTTTCGGCGAAGCCCAGCCGGGCCGCGCGCATGGCCTGGCGCAGGGAGGCGGCGCTCTTGTCGAGCAATTCCTTCTCGATCCAGGCGAGGGCGGCGGCCTCCGGGTCCGCCACCACCGCCTGCACCAGGCCCGCGGCGTGCGCGGCGTCCGCGGAGACGGAGGAGCCTGAGAGCAGCATCGCCTCCGCGCGCGCGCGGCCGATACGATCCGGCAACAAGGCCGAGGCCGCGGGGGCGAAGACACCGAGCTTGATCTCCGGCTGGCCGAAGCTCGCCTCGGTGTCGGCGATCACGCGCGTGCCGGTGAGAACGAGCTCCATCGCGCCGCCGAGGCACTGGCCGCGCACCGCGAAGACCACCGGCACCGGGGCCTCGACGATGCGCAGCAGCACGGCGTGAAAGCCACGCAGCATGGCGGCACAGGATTGCGGCAGGTGCTCCGCCACGCTCGCGCCGAAGCTGAAATGCGGCCCCTCCGAATCGATCAGGATCGCGCGCAGCACCGGCATGTCGTCGATGCTGCCCAGCGCCGCGTCCAGCGCCCGCAGCATCGGCGCGTCCAGCACATTGGCCTTGGGGCGCGCGAGCCTGAGGCGCAACAGCGCGCCCTCGCGTTCCGTCCAGACGCGCAGCGGGGATTCGCTCATGCGGCGGCCGGCGCGCGCGGGATCAGGCTCTCCACCAGCTCTTCGCTCCATGGCGTGCCTTGCGCCAGCGCCTGGCGCAGCGCCACGAAGTCGATCTCGCGCTGGTTGCGCGGCCCCTCGTTGAAGGCGCGGAAGCCGGCGCGCGCCTCGTTCATCATGTTGAGCGCGAGCCAGGCGCGGGAATCCTCCTTGTTGCGGTTCCACGCCTCGAGCTTCGGCTTGCGCAGTTCCTCGAGGCTTTTGGTCAGGCACTCGGGGAAGGTGAGCATCAGCTTGCCGCAGAGCTGCTCGACCTTCTGGTCCAGCAACGAAAGATCCACGGTGCCCTTCGCCAGCAACGCCTTGCCCTCGGCCAGCGCCGCCCCGGTCCTGGGCTCGCCCAGCGCGAAACGGCCCCATTCGTCGAGCACGCGGTCCGTCACCACCAGCGGGTTCGGCACGTACGCGCCGTCCACCTTCAGCGCCGGGACGATGTCGTGCAGCATGCCGAGGCGGTAGGCCTTATGCGCCGACCAGTGCTCGCACAGCGTTCCGGACTCCATGGCGCGCTCCATCCCCACCATCAGCGGCAGGAAATCCGTGGAACCGCCGATCGCCGCCGAGCCGTGCTTGGGCCCCGCCTGGCCGAGCCGCGCGAGGTCCTGCGCGATGGAATAGTCGCAGGCCATGCCGATCTCCTGCCCGCCGCCGATCCGCATGCCGTTGATGCGGCACACCACCGGCTTGTCGCAGGCGAGGATGGCGGAGACCATGTCGTTGAACAGCCGCATGTACTGCCGGTATTCCTGCGGGTTGCCGGCGTAATACTCGGCGTATTCCTGGGTGTTGCCGCCGGTGCAGAAGGCGCGGTCGCCGCTGCCGGTGAACACCACCGCCACCACGTCGCGCGCGACCGACGCGGCGCGGAACGCCAGGATCACGCCCTTCACCATCTCGGTGGTGTAGGAGTTGAGCTGGCCCGGGTTGTCGAGAATGATCCAGGTGTTGAACAGCCCCGCGACCGGCGTGCCGTCCGGCCGCTTCGCCGGGCGCTTCTCCACGCGCAGGCCGGGAAAGCTCAGGTCCTCGACCAGCGTGTGGGAAACGAGGTGCTGCGGGCGGGTGCGGGCGACGATTGCGTCGGTGCTGGCATTCATGGCGGCGTCCTCTCAGGCGGGGGTCAGCACGGCACGGCGCGCGAGGCGCCGCGCATGCGCGGCGTCGATCACGTCGTTGATGGCATCGAGCGGATGCTGCTCGACGAAGGGGGCGAGCGCGATGCGCCGGTCCAGCACCAGGTCCAGCGCCTGCGGGTAAAGCTCCGGCGGGCAGCCCCAGTTGCCGATGGCGCGCGCGTCGAAGGCCATGAGGTTGGAGAGCCGCACCTCCACCTTGTCCATGGTGAAGCCGACGACGCCGAGCGTCGCACCCGGCACCAGCAGGCTCCAGGCGGTGTTCTGGCCCGCGGCGGTGCCGGAACATTCAAGGATGGTCCACTCGGTGGCGCGCAGCCCCTCGCGCCTGGCGAAGCCGCCGATCGCCTGCTTCAGCGACCGCGCATCCTGCCCGCGCGCGTCGAGCGCGAGGGCGGCGCCGTGGGTGGCGATGGCGTCGAGTTTCGCGGCATCGACATCGATCGCGACCACCGTCGCACCCATGGCGTGCGCGATCTGTGCGGCGAACCCGCCGACGCCGCCGACGCCGATGACGACGGCGAGGTCGCCGGGCCCCACGCCGGCGCGTCGCACCGCCTGGTAGGGCGTGGTGACGGCGTCCGCGACCACGCAGACATCCGGCAGGGTGAGGCCGGCGGCCGCGAGGCGGGCGAGATCGACCTTGCACAGGCCGCGTGCCGGCACGCGGATATGGGTGGCGAAGCCGCCCACGATGTCGTTGCCCGGCATCTTCTGGTTGCGGCAGATGGCGGAGCGACCGCGGCGGCAGGCATCGCACTCGCCGCAGGGCAGCACGGCCGGCACGATCACCGCCTGGCCCTGCCAAGCCTCGGCGCCGAGGCCGGTGGCGACGACGGTGCCGCTGATCTCGTGGCCGAGGGTGAGCGGCAGGGGGTGGTTGGTGCGCACGCCGTCGAACAGGTAGCCGAGGTCGGTGTGGCAGACGCCGCAGCCGGCGACGGCGACCACCACCTCGCCCGCGCCGGGCGGGAACGGGTCGAAGTCGCGGCGGGCAAAGGGCGCCGACGGGGCGGTCATGATCCACTGGTGGGCAGGTGCTGGCATCCTGTTTCTCGTCGCTCCCTGCGCGTGCCGCGCATAATCGGCATTACGGTGCGTAAATACGTCTTAGCCGGCACGCTGCCCCCGCCCGGCGCGCCCTGCTTTGATCCAGATCAATGCGTGGCCGATTTTCAGCGCACAGCCTTCCGTGCCGGAGGCGCCCAAAAACCGTATTGCCGTAAGTTTTTCCAACAATACGGGCGCCGAAAAGGAGCGTCCATGCGCGAGACAATGCGCCCCGGCCTCACCCGCACCGAAACCGTCCATGTCGGCCCGGACCGCACCATCGCCTTCATGGGCGAGGCGATGCGCGTCTACTCCACCCCGGATTTTGGCCGTGACGTGGAGATGGCCTGCCGCAACCTGCTGCTCGAGCACAGCGACAAGGGCGAGGATTCCGTCGGCGTGCGCATGGAGCTCGACCACGCCGCCGCGACGCCCATGCGCATGGATGTCACCATCACCGTCACCCTGGTCGCGCGCGAAGGCCGCCGCGCCACGTTCGACTTCGTGGCCCGCGACGCGATCGAGGAGATCGGGCGCGGCCGGCACATCCGCTTCGTCGTCGATGTCGAGACCGCGAAGCAGCGCCTGGCCGCCAAGGTCGCAAAGGCGGCCGCGATGGCCAAGGGGGCGGCCGCATGACCGCCCGCGCCAGGCCCACGCCCACGCCCACGCCCGCGCCCGCGCGCGCGCCGCGCCAGGCGCCGCCCTTCCGTTTCGACCCCGCGATCGAATCCGCCTCGCGCGACGAACTCGCCGTCCTGCAGCTGCGCCGGCTGCGAGCGACGGTCCGCCGCGCCTATGAAAACGTGCCGGCGGCGCGCGCGAAATTCGATGCCGCGGGCGCGAACCCGGCAGATCTGCGCGCGCTCGCGGACCTCGCGCAATTCCCCTTCACGGTGAAGGACGATTTGCGCGCCGCCTATCCGTTCGGCCTGTTCGCCGTCCCGCGCGAGCAGGTGAACCGCGTGCACGCCTCCTCCGGCACCACCGGGCGGCCGACCGTGGTGGGCTACACCGCGGGCGATCTCGCGCGCTGGGCCGGGCTGATGGCGCGTAGCCTCGCCGCGGCCGGCGCGCGCCCGGGCGACATGATCCACAACGCCTATGGCTACGGGCTGTTCACCGGCGGGCTCGGTGCCCATGACGGCGCGCAGCGCCTCGGCGCGACCGTGGTGCCGGCCTCCGGCGGTGGCACGGAGCGGCAGATCGTGCTGCTGCGCGACTTCGCCGCCGACGTGCTCTGCGCCACGCCCTCCTACGCGCTCAACATCGCCGAGGTGGCGGAGCGCGACGGCGTGGATCTGCGGGGCGGCCGGCTGCGGCTCGGCCTGTTCGGCGCGGAGCCATGGTCGGAGGGGATGCGTGCGGAGCTGGAGCGTCGGCTCGGCATCCGCGCCCACGACGTCTACGGACTTTCCGAGATCATGGGGCCCGGCGTCGCGGTCGAATGCGAGGCGCGGCAGGGGCTGCACGGCTGGGAGGATCATTTTCTGTTCGAAGTGATCGACCCCGCCACCGGCGCCGTGTTGCCCACGGGCGCGGAGGGCGAGCTGGTCATCACCACGCTGACCAAGGAGGCGTTGCCGCTGATCCGTTACCGCACGCGCGATATCACGCGGCTCGAGGCCGGGCGCTGCGCCTGCGGGCGCAACCACGTGCGCATCATGCGCATCGCCGGGCGCGACGACGACATGATGATCATCCGCGGCGTCAACGTCTATCCGTCGCAGATCGAGGCGGCGCTGACGACGGTCGCGGGTGCCAGTGCCAACTACCTCCTCGTGCGCGAGCGCAAGGGCGCGCTGGAAACGCTGACGGTGCAGCTCGAACCCGACCCCGCGCTCGCCGCCGCCGCCTGGCCGGACCTCGCGCGGCGGGTGACGCACCAGGTGAAATCCCTCGTCGGCGTCACGGTTTCCGTCGAGACGCAGGCGCCCGGCTCGCTGCCGCGCTCGGTCGGCAAAGCCGCGCGGGTGCGCGACCTGCGGCCGAAGGGCTGAGCCGCGCCATGGACGCTGCCGCCACAAAGTCGGTCCCGAGCTTCTGCTACAATTGCGTGGCGGGGCCGGACCTGATGCGCGTGTGCGTGCAGGACGGTGTCGCCACGCGCATCGAGCCGGACGTGAGTGCCGCCGCGATCCACCCCGGGCTCGGGCGTGTCTGCGTCAAGGCGTTCGGGCTGATCCAGAAGACCTACAACCCGCATCGCGTGCTTTCGCCGATGAAGCGCACCAACCCGCGCAAGGGCCGCGACGAGGACCCTGGCTTCGTGCCGATCTCCTGGGACGAGGCGCTCGATACCATCGCGGAACGGCTGCGCGACATCCGCGCCCGCGGGCTGCTCGACGAGGCCGGGCTGCCGCGCGTCGCGGCCACGTTCGGTCATGGCGGCACGCCGCAGAGCTACATGGGCACGTTCCCCGCCTTCCTCTCGGCCTGGGGCCAGATCGACTACAGCTTCGGCTCCGGCCAGGGCGTGAAATGCGTCCATTCCGAGCATCTCTACGGCGAGTTCTGGCACCGCGCCTTCACCGTCACCGCGGATACCGTCAACACGCGCTACCTGATCTCCTGCGGCAACAACGCGGAAGTCTCGGGCGGCGTCTGCGCCGTCCGCCGCCACGCCGATGCGCGGCTGCGCGGCATCAAGCGCGTGCAGGTGGAGCCGCATCTCTCCCCCACCGGCGCCTGCTCCGCGGAGTGGGTGCCGATCCGCCCGAAGACGGACGCCGCCTTCCTGCTCTCCCTCGTGCACGTGCTGCTGCACGAGGCGGCGCGCGAGCGGCTGGACCTCGCGTTCCTGCGCGACCGCACCGCCTCGCCCTATCTCGTGGGACCCGACGGCTACTATCTGCGCGACCTGGCGAGCGGCAAGCCGCTGGTGTTCGACACCGTGCACGGCCGCGCCGTGCCGCACGACACGCCGGGCGCCGTACCCGCGCTGGAGGGCGACGTTGTTGTCGCGGACGCCGTCACGCACGGGCCGGACGGGGAGGTGACGCCCTGGCGCGAGGCGAAGGCGCGCACGGCGTTCGCCGTCATGGCGGACACGCTCAGCGGCTACACGCCGGAATGGGCAGGCGGGATCTGCGACATTTCACCCGCCACCATCCGCCGCGTCGCCAACGAGTACCTGGACAACGCCTGCGTCGGCGAGACCATGGTCGTGGATGGGCAGACGTTGCCGTTCCGTCCCGTCGCGGTGACGCTGGGCAAGACCGTGAACAACGGCTGGGGCGCCTATGAATGCTGCTGGGCGCGCACCATGCTCGCGGTGCTCGTCGGCGCGCTGGAGGTTCCCGGCGGCACGCTCGGCACCACGATCCGCCTCAACAAGCCGCACGAGAACCGGCTGAAGAGCGTGACCCCCGGCGAGGACGGGTTCATGGCCGCGCATTTCAACGCGACCAAAAGCGGCGACTGGGCGGCGCGGCCCACCGGGCGCAACGCGCACCGCTCGCTCGTGCCCATCGTCGGCAACTCGCCCTGGGCGCAGGCACTGGGGCCCACGCACCTCGCCTGGATGTTCGCGACCGATGCGCCGAAGGAATGGCCGGAGCCGCCGGCGCCGGAAATCTGGTTCGCGTTCCGTACCAATCCCGCGATCTCCTTCTGGGACACGAAGCGGATCGTCGCAACCATGGCGCGGATGAAGTTCATCGTCGCCTTCGCCTACACGATGGACGAAACCAACCACATGGCGGACATCCTGCTGCCGGACGCGACGGACCTCGAGAGCACGCAGCTCATCCGCGTCGGCGGCACGAAATATGTCGAGCAGCACTGGGACCACCAGGGCTTCGCGCTGCGCACGCCGGCGGTCGAACCCCGGGGCGAGGCGCGCGACTTCACCTGGATCGCGACCGAGCTTGCAAGCCGCGCCGGGCTGATCGAGCGCTACCACGCCGCGCTGAACCGCGGCGCCGCCGGCGCGCCGCTTGCGGGCGAGGGGTTCGACTTCTCGCTGCCGGTGGATCGCGCGCACGATACCGAAACGATCTGGGACGCGGTGTGCAAGGCCGCGAGCACGGCGCTGAGCGGGGGGGCGCGGACGCATGACCTCGCCTGGTTCCGCGAGCACGGGCATGACGTGGTGCCGTTCCGCCGCGAGGACTGGTACCTCACGCCCACCATGGCGCGGCTCGGCCTGCGCTACGAGCTGCCGTACCAGGAACGGCTGCTGCGCGTGGGCCACGAACTCGGCCGGCGCCTGCACGAGCAGAACATCCATTGGTGGGACGAGCAACTTGCGGAATACATGCCCATTCCCGTCTGGCACGACGTGCCGCGGCGCTGGGAGAGGGCGGTGCGCGCGGCAGGTGCCGACCCCGAGGACTATCCGCTCTGGGGCATCACCACCAAGACCATGGCCTACACCACCGGCAACAACGCCGGCATCCCGCTGATGGCGGAGGTGGGGCGTAACACGCGCGGCCAGGGCGCGGTGGTGATGAACGCCGCCACCGGGCGCGGGCTCGGCATCGTCGAGGGCGACTGGGTGGAGGTGCGCTCCACCGCCGGCGTCACGCGCGGGCGGGCGGCGCTGGTGCAGGGCTGCCGGCCGGACACGGTGGTGATCCCCGGCCAGTTCGAGCACTGGAAGACGCCGGTCGCGAAGGACCTTGCCTGGCCCTCGCTCAACACAATCGTTCCACTCTCGCTCGACCTCACGGACGCCACCGGCTCCGGCGCGGACGTGGTGCGGGTCGCGGTCGCGAAATGCGCGGCGCCGCGGGGGGACGCGGCATGACGCGCTACGCCATGGTCGCGGACCTGCGCCGCTGCGTCGGTTGCCAGACATGCACCGCGGCGTGCAAGGAGGGCAACGCCACGCCCCCCGGCGTGCAGTGGCGGCGCGTGCTGGATATCGAGCGCGGCACCTATCCCGACGTGCAGCGCGTGTTCCTGCCGATCGGCTGCCAGCATTGCGACGAGCCGCCGTGCCTCGAGGTCTGCCCCACCACGGCGACACGCAAGCGCGCCGACGGGATCGTCGTCATCGACGAGAATCTCTGCATCGGCTGCAGCTATTGCATCATGGCCTGTCCCTACGAGGCGCGAGCGCTCACCGGGGCGGAGGCGTATGCGTTCGGGACGGAGCCCATCGCCTCCGAGGCGGCGCGCGGCGCGCGGCCGGAGGGGGTCGCCACCAAGTGCGATTTCTGCGCCGCGCGCATCGATGCCGGGCTGGCGCGCGGCCTGGTGCCGGGACGCGATCCGCAAGCGACGCCGCTCTGCACCAATGCCTGCATCTCCGGCGCGCTCGTGTTTGGCGACCTCGACGATC
>DAHUXX010000085.1 GCA_027306955.1 Acetobacteraceae bacterium
CTACAACATGCAGCGCCTGGTCTGGCTGGACAGGCGAACTGCGCCCGCGTGAGCAAGATCGCCCCAGTCAGGGCGAACATCCTCTCCGCCAGATCAGAATTCAACGCCGGATACCGCCAAAGTCGTCCCCATCAACGCCCCAACCCCGGTAAGCCGTTCCATGCCGAATTCAAAACGACAAAAAACGTACGGTTCTTTGCGGTGTCCACCTGTGGCGCGGGGCGTCGCGCACCGAATGCATCAGATGACGGAACTGCCCGAGAGCCTCGCCACGGCGCCGGCGATCCGGTCGCAACCTCCCATCAGGTTCTCGATCGATGTCGCGATTGAGAGACGGAAGAACGGCGACAAACCGTAGGCAGATCCCGCAACCACCGCGACACCGGCCGCGTCGAGCAGGTACATCACGACGTCCGCGTCATTGGCCAGCGTCGCGCCATCCGGCGTCCGCCGGCCAATCAACCCGGCGCAGTTGACATAGAGATAGAATGCGCCGTCCGGCATCCGGCAGCGCAACCCAGGTATCGCATTGAGCCGCTGCGCCGTCCGGTCCCGTCGCTGGCGATAGATCGAGACCCATTCGGCGACGAAGGACTGATCGCCATTCAACGCGAACGCCGCCGCGGCCTGTCCTGGAGCCGAGCAATTACCCACCGACTGCGACAGCAGGGTCTCCAGCGCCACGATCAGATCGCGCGGGCCGGCCGCCCAGCCGATGCGCCAGCCGGTCATGGCATAGGTTTTCGACACCCCGTTGATCGCGAGCGTCCGCTCGCGCAAGGACGGCGCCACCGCCAGCAGGTGCTCCGTCCGTGCACCGTCGAAACGTATATGCTCGTAGATATCGTCGGTCATCACCATCACATCGGGATGCCGTTCCAGCACCTCCGCCAGCGCCCGATACTCCGCGCCGGTATAGATCGCGCCCGTCGGGTTACTCGGCGAGTTGATGATCAGCCAGCGTGTCCGCGCCGTGATTGCCGCCTCAAGCTGCGCCGGCAGAAGCTTGAACCCCTGCGCCTCGGCGCATGGCAAGACGACCGGCGTGCCGTCATTGGCCAGCACCATGTCGGGATAGGAAACCCAGTACGGCGCTGGGATCAGTACCTCATCGCCCGGCTCCAGTGTCGCCCCGAGCGCGCTGAAGATGGCGCTCTTCGCTCCCGCCGTAACGATGATCTCGGACGTTGTGTAGACGAGCGCACTGTCACGCAGAAGCTTGGCCGCGATCGCCTCGCGCAGCTCCAGCGTCCCTGCGCTCACCGTATAGCGCGTTGCCCCGGCCTCGATCGCTCGCTCTGCCGCGGCGCGGATCGCGGGCGGTGTGTCGAAATCCGGCTCGCCGACCACCAGGCTGATGATTGAATGGCCAGCGCGCCGCAGCTCGGCCGCACGATCGGACGCGGCACCGCTCGGCGACGGCTTGATGCGAGAAACACGGGAGGCGATGTGGGATCGGGACACGGCATCCTGGCTTTGTTGTTGGGGCGTTGTTGTTGGCTCCGCCGTGCACCCTAGCGACGCCACCGCCGCTCGGGCCAAGACGCCTTGCGTCTGCCCGCATAGGAAAGTCTTATGACGGCGCCCCTATTGTGCTACCAACCCTCATGAACCTGCGGCGCCTGCGGTACTTCGTGAAGATCGTCGATATCGGCAGCCTCACCCAGGCCGCCGATATCCTCCACATCGCCCAGCCCGCCCTCAGCCAGCAACTCGCCACCCTCGAGGGCGAGGTTCGCCAGCAACTCCTGGTACGCACAAAACGCGGCGTTACCCCCACCGAGGCCGGCCGCACCCTCTACCGCCACGCCCAGCTCATCCTGCGCCAGTGCGAGCAGGCGCATATCGAGATGCAGGCCGCGAGCCAGCAGGTTGCCGGCGCCGTGGCGGTCGGCCTGGCGCCTGGCACTGCGGCCGCGGGCCTCGCCCTGCCGCTGCTGCGGGTGGTCCGTACGCGCCACCCCGGCATCATGCTCTATCTCAACGAGACCTATGGCACGACGCTGTCGGAACTGGTGATGAACGGCCGCATGGATATGGGCGTGCTCTACGGCGGCCACATCGCCGTGCATGGCCTGCGCTTCCTGCCGCTGCTGAAGGAGCGGCTCTGTCTGGTCGGCCCCGTCGACATGGCAGCGCCGCCCGCCGAGGTGAAGCTGCGCCACCTCGCGACCACGGATCTGTTCCTGGCGCGGCCCTACAATGTCGTCCGGCGCATGGTCGACGAGGCGTTTGCGGGCGTCGGGCTAGCCCCCCGCGTGGTGGCGGAGGTCGAGTCCGCCACCACCCTCAACGCCGTCATCCAGGAAGGGCTCGGCGCCACCATCCTGCCGGAGTCCATGGCCCGCCAGATCGTCGCCTCCGGCGGTGCCTGGCACCGGCGCATTGTCGATCCGCCGATCGAAGCGCCGCTCGCCCTCTGCCAGTCCGACCACCTGCCGCTCTCCGAGCCGGCCGAGGCGGTACGCCGCATCGTGCTCGAGCTCGTCGGCGGCTGGCCCGACAATCTGCTCGCCCCCGCGGCGGAGGTCGCGTTCGTACCCTCATAAGCCGCTCTTATGGGGGCAAAGCCATTCCGTCTTGGCGCGCCGTTTCGCGGCCGCGATAGCTTCGGGCCGCGTCGGACCGTCCGCCAGGCAGGCATGAACCTTTCCGCGATCAAAGCACTGATGGCCACGATGGCCGCGTCCGGCGTTGCCGAAATGACCTATGGCGAGGCCGGCTGGACCCTGCGCCTCGTCCGCGCTCCCAACCTACCCGTCCGCAATCCGGCCGCACCCGCCCAACCGGGCCCCTCGCAGCCCGGCATCGCGCCCGCGCCCGGCGCGCCGCCATCCGCCGAGCCGTCCCCGGCCCGCCGGGACGTGCTCGAAGCACCGCTCGCCGGCATCGTGCATTTCCGCCCCGCGCCCGATGCACCGGCCTTCGTCGAGGTGGGCAGCGCGGTCCGCGCCGGTGACCGTTTGTGCCTCATCGAGGCGATGAAGGTCTTCAACACCGTCCGCGCCGAGCACGACGCCGTCGTCGCCGCCTTGCTGGTCCCCACCGGCAGCGAGGTCGATGCTGGCCAACCCCTGTTGCGCCTCACATGACCGCGCGCGCCTTTGAAACGGTCCTGATCGCCAATCGCGGTGAGATCGCGCTCAGGATCCAGCGCGCCTGCCGCACGCTCGGCCTGCGTACCGTCGCTGCCTACGCCGAACCCGACCGCGACGCGCCGCATGTGCGCCACGCCGACATCGCGCTCTGCATCGGCCCCGCACCCTCGCGCCGCTCGTACCTCGACCCCGCGTGCCTGCTGCTCGCAGCCGAGGTCACCGGTGCGGACGCCATCCATCCGGGCTACGGCTTCCTCTCCGAAAATGCCGATTTCGCACGCATGGTCGAGGCGGCCGGCCGCGTCTTCATCGGCCCGAGCGCCGAGACCATCGCGCTGATGGGCGACAAAATCGCCGCCAAACGCGCCATGCGCGCGGCCGGCGTGCCCTGCGTGCCCGGTCCCGACACGCCGCTGCCAGACGACCCCGAGGCGCTGCGCGCGCTCGCCGAGGCGAGCGGTTATCCGCTCATCGTGAAGGCGGCGGGCGGCGGCGGCGGGCGCGGCATGCGGGTGATCAGGGCGGCGGCCGAACTCGCCCAAACGGTCGCCGTCACGCGCACGGAGGCGGCCCGCGCATTCGGCACTCCGGATGTCTATCTCGAGGCGTTTCTTGCCCACCCGCGACATGTGGAGATCCAGGTCCTGGCCGACCATCACGGCCACGCGGTCTGGCTCGGTGCCCGCGACTGCTCCCTGCAGCGCCGCCACCAGAAGGTGGTGGAGGAGGCGCCGCCCGCTTCCATCCCCACCAGCGTGCTCGCCGCGGTCGGCGCGCGCTGCGTCGCCGCCTGCCTGGCGATCGGCTATCGCGGCCTCGGCACGTTCGAGTTCCTCTTCGAGAACGGCGTCTTCGCCTTCATCGAAATGAACACGCGCGTGCAGGTGGAGCACACGGTCACCGAGATGGTGACGGGGCTCGATCTGGTGCAGCACCAGATCCGCGTGGCGCGCGGCGAAATCCTCGGCTTCGAACAGGGTGATATCGTTGCGCGCGGTCACGCCATCGAGTGCCGCATCAACGCCGAGCACCCTGAGACGTTCATGCCCTCGCCGGGTCGCGTCACCACTTGGCAACAGCCCGGCGGGCCCGGCATCC
>DAHUXX010000107.1 GCA_027306955.1 Acetobacteraceae bacterium
CCGAACATCAGCGCGCCATAGATGCGCCCGAGCAGCATCTGCACGACATAGATCAGCACCAGCAGGATGATGGGCGAGATGTCGATGCCGCCGAGATCGGGCAGCGCGTTGCGGATCGGCCGCAGCGCCGGCTCGGTTATGCGGTAGAAGAAGTCGCCAATGGTCCAGACGATGCGGTTGCGCGTGTCCAGCACACCGAAGGCGACCAGGAGGCTGAGCACGGCGGCGATGATGACGGCCCAGCGATAGAGCGACAGCAGCTCGTTCGCGACCCAGAAGATGATGGTGATCACGCGGAAATCCCAGGGAAACGGCGCCGCAGGCTAGCCGTCGGGTTGTCCCGCCGCAATGGCGGGCCGGCAAGGCGGACACTTGACCTCTCGCCGCCCCTCTGTCATCACCCGCGCCGCTTCGTGGCCATGGCGTCCGTCGGAGCAGCCGGCGGCGGGGGCTGTAGCTCAGCTGGGAGAGCGCCTCGTTCGCAATGAGGAGGTCAGGGGTTCGATCCCCCTCAGCTCCACCACCGCCGATCTCGCCACGGACGCTCCGCGGCGCCGAAGCCGCCGCCATCGCATCACGAGGGCAAAGCTGCCAGCCCGTAAGCAGGCCGTCAGGCCCCGGATGCATCCGGTGTCGTCCCGCGGTGTTGCGCGGCCGCGCCCGGATAGGCACGCAGGAAGAAACGACCACAGGGTGACGATGCCGCCGATCCGCCGTCGTGCCGTCTTGGCCGCACCGCTCCTGCTCGTGGCCGCAGCCCCCGCGCTGCCCGTCCCGCCCGGCCGGCGGCTGGCCTTCGCCATTCACCGCAAGGGCAGCCGCATCGGCACCCAGACGGTCGATTTCGTCGGCGACCGGCACCTGCTCGACGTGCGCATCGCGGTTGACATCAAGGTCAGGTTCGGCCCCTTCGTTCTGTTCAATTATTCGCTGCGCGGCGCGGAGGAGTGGCGCGACGGCGAGCTCATGCACGCCGCGAGCAACACCAACGACGACGGTCGCAAGCTCTTCGCCCGCGCCACGCGCGACGGCAGCCGACTGGACGTGCGCGGCAGCGCCGTGCACCCCTACCTCGCGCCGCGCGGCAGCCTGCCCGCCTCGCACTGGAACAAGGCCGAGATCCGCCACCCGATGATCAACGCGGAGAACGGCGCGCTGATGTTCACCAAGGTGGTGGACAAGGGCATGGAGCGGGTGCCGGACCAGGCGGGCCGGATGATCACGGCCCACCACTACGCGCTCACCTGGTGGGAGGCTCACACCAAGCCGCGCGCGCTCAACCTCTGGTACGAACCCTCCGGCATCTGGGCGGCGATGACCGCGATCGCCCCGGATGGGTCGCTGATCATCTACCGCCGCCTGATGCCGTGAGGTCAGCCGCCGGCGGCCCTGTACACGTGGATATCCATGCGCCGGCCACGAAGTTTCGTCTCCCTGACCCTCGTATCGCCTTTGTAGTTGTCGGGATTGGCGGCGGGAGGGTGCTCGGGGTCCCGCTCCTTGATCTGGGCCAGCAGTTCCGGCGTCGGCTCGAAGAACACGACGCAGCCGCCGGGTTTCACCACTCGCAGCGCCTCGCTGAAGACGCGGTATCGCTCGTCTTCCTCGACATGGTGCAGCACGCCGAAGAAGAACACGGCGGCGAAGCGCCCGCTCTCGAACGGCATCGCGCCCGCGTTGAACGGTTGAAACCGGATCCGCGCCGCGACCCCCACCGCTTCGGCCCTCGCCGTCCAGTTCTGGCGTGCGTAACGCGTGGTGTCGGTCGCGGGTTCGCCGGTCAGCACATCGAAGCCCCGCAGCGCGAGGAAGATCGCGAAGTTCCCCACGCCCGTCCCCACGTCGAGTACCTCCGCACCGGCCGGAAGCTGCAGCTTCTCCAGCGCCAGCAACCCATCCGCGGCGATGTGCTCGAATTGCGGGCTGAGATGTTTCGCGGCTTCCTCGAGGTCCATCATCCGATGGGTCATCCGGCGCGTGCTCGTTTCGCTTGGAGAGAGATCTCCGCCGTCGGCAGCACGGTTGGCGCGCGCGACGACGGCCTCGAACAGCACCTGGCAGCCGGCCCGCGCCTCCTCGGGCATGATGCTTTCCTCCTCGTTGTGCGACAGCCCGTCCTTGCATGGGGTGAAGATCATCGCCGTCGGCACGCGCCGCGCGACATAGACCGCGTCGTGCCCGGCGCCAGAGACAATCGGGCGCCACGACAATCCCAGCCGGTCGGCCGCCTCCTGCACGAGGGCCACACAGTCCGCGTCGAAGGGCTGCGCCGGGATGCGGAATTTCTCCCGCAGCTCCATCCGGCAGCCGGTGGCATCGACCAGCGCCGCCGCCTCGGCCGGGAACCCATCGGCGATGCGCGCGATTTCCGCCTGGTCCGGATGGCGGAACTCGGCGGTGAAGCGCACCTCGCCCGGCACCACGTTGGTCGAGTTCGGGATCACTTGCAGGAAGCCCACCGTGCCGCGCCCGTCCTCGCCGCGCGCGCGCATGGTGCGGTCGACGAGGCGAATCACCTCCGCCATCGCCACCAGCGCGTCGCGGCGCATCGAGGGGGGCGTGGTGCCGGCATGGGAATCGCGGCCATGGATCGCCCCCTCGTACCACACCTGCGCCTGCGCGCCGGTGACGACGCCGATCTCCTTGTGCTGGCGCTCCAGGATCGGCCCCTGCTCGATATGCAGCTCGAAATATGCGTCCGCGGGAATGGCACGGGCCGGCTCCGGCCCTGCCGCGCCAATCGACTGCAGCGCGTCGCCCACGGAAACCCCCTCGGCGTCGCGCAGCGCCTTGACCGCGTCCTCCTCGTAGACGCCGCTCCACACGCCCGAGCCCATCAGCGAGTGGCCAAACCGGCTGCCTTCCTCGTCGGTCCAGTTCACGAGTTCCAGCGGCGCCTCGGTCGTGAGGTTGAGGTCGTTGAGCGTGCGCATGACCTCGAGCCCCGCGAGTACGCCCAGCGCGCCATCGAACTTGCCGCCGGAGGGCTGGCTGTCGAGATGGCTACCGAACATTACCGGCAGGCGGCTGGGGTCGCGGCCCTCGCGGCGGGCGAACATGTTGCCCATCGCATCGACGCGTACCTTGAGCTCCAGCGCCTCGCACCATTGCCGGAAGCGCGCGCGCCCCTCGCGGTCCACGGCCGAGAGCGCGAGCCGCCGCACGCCGCCCTTCGGCGTGGCGCCGATCTGCGCCATGCTCATCAGGCTGTCCCAGAGCCGCTTGCCGTCGATCGGCCGGTTGGTCTGCATCGTCCGTCCCCTTGTCCCGTCCTCTTGTCCGAGGCCTGGGTTCCTGCAACGCTTGCGCATGCTCCGCAATGCCCTCTCCGGAGTCGACCGCGACGCACTCGCCGAGGCGCGGCTCGACCTCGCCGCCTGCCTGCGCCAGGCCGCGCGCCTCGGCATGCATGAAGGCATCTGCAATCATTTCTCCGCCATGGTGCCAGGGAGCGACGAGCTGTTCCTGGTGAACCCGCTGGGCTACGGGTTCCATGAGGCGACGGCCTCACGCCTCCTGGTCTGCGACTTCGACGGCAACGTGGTGGAGGGCGAGGGCCAGGTGGAGGCGACGGCGTTCTACATCCATGCCCGCCTGCACCGCCGCCATGCGCACGCCCGTGTCGCCTTCCACACCCACATGCCGCATGCAACGGCGCTTGCGATGCTCGACGGCCCGCCGCTTTCCTTTGCCATCCAGAGCGCGTTGAAATTCTATGCGCGTATCATGGTCGACGAGCACTACAACGGGCTCGCGCTCGACAACGCGGAGGGCGACCGCATCGCCGGCGCCATGGGCGACCGGCCGATCGTCTTCCTCAAAAACCACGGCGTGATGGTGACGGCGCCCTCTATCGCCGAGGCATGGGACGATCTCTACTACCTCGAACGCGCCTGCGAGGCGGAGGTGCTAGCGCTCTCCACCGGCCGGCGGCTCAAGCCGGTTCCACCTGGCGTCGCCGCCCATACCGCGCAGCAGATGCGCGAGCACGCGGCGGAGGCCGCGCATCAGCATCTCGCCAGCGTCCGCCGCACGCTGGACCGCGAGGCGCCGGATTACCGGCACTGATCCCATGCGCGTCGCGATGTTGCTGGCGGCGGGCTTGCTTGCCGGCTGCACGCTGGTCGATCAGCGCACCTTTGAGACGCATCGCAGCGCGCCGGCGGCGGCGGCGCTCGTGGCACGGGCGGCAAGCCACCCGCTCGCGATCTCCGACGGCGCGCCCGGCTGGCCCGCCCGCCTCGCGGCCAGCGCCCATGATGCGGAGCTCCGCGCTCCCACTTCGCGCTTCGACCTCGTAGCCCCGGTGCCGCTCGCGGGCGCCGAGGCCACGCGCGCCGCCTTCCGCGTGCGCCAGGAGCAGAATCTGGAACAGGCGGCGACCGCGCTCGAAGCGGCCGGGATCGACGCCGCGCGTATCCGCCTCGGCCTGCGCGGCGATCCAGGTTCGCCGGCGCCGCGGGTCGAGCTCTATGCCCGCTGAGCCCTTCGCGCAGCCTGTCTTCGGCATCAACCACATCCTCGCCTACGGACAGTCCCTCGCGACCGGCTGGGAGGGCGTGCCGGCGCTGACCCGCCGGCCGCGGCATGACGTGCTGATGCTAGGCCGCTCCGTGCGCTCGGGCGCGCCGGAAGCCTCGCCGACCTGGGAACCGCTTGGCGGCCCGGTCCTGCGCCAGCTGGTCGCGACCCAACAGCTGCCGGACGGCACGCTGCTCGACGAGGCGGCGCTGGCCGCGCAGCCGCCAGGGGCGGTGGTGCTGGGCGAGACAGTGCTGGAGGAAGCGCTCGGCTCTCTGCGCGGCCGGATGCTCGCTGCCGACCCGGCCGCACGGCTGCGCCTCCTGCTCGCCTCGACCTGCGGCGTCGGCGGTCGCGCGCTCGAGCAGCTTTCGCGCGGCGCCCGGCCGGAACTGTTCAACCGCCTGCGCGCGTGCGCCACCGTGGCGCGCACGGCCGCACAGGCCTGGGGCAAGACCTATGGCATACCAGCGGTGCTGCTATTGCAGGGTGAGCACAACTCCTGGGGCATCGACGGCGCCGCGAGCGACGCTGCCACCTACGGTGCGCTGCTCGCCAGACTGCACCGTGACATCGTGACGGAGGTCGCCGAAGGCGTCGCGGGCCAGCGGGTCGCGCCCGCCCTCGTCACTTACCAGACAGGCGGCGCCTATGCCTCGGACGATATGGCGGTGCCCCAGGCGCAGCTCGACTTCGCGCTCGGGACGCCGGGGGTGTTCATGGCCGCGCCGGTCTATCCGGTGCCTGGCCGCCCGACCGGGCATCTGCTCGCCGATGGGTACCGCTGGCTCGGCGCGCAGTTCGGCAAGGTGCTGGCGACGCTGTTCGTGGACCGCCGCCCGTGGCGCCCGCTGCATCCCATCGGTGCCGTGCGCGACGCAAACCAGGTGCTGATCTCCTTTCACGTGCCCGAGCCGCCATTGCGCTTTGGCCGCCCGTTCCTCGGCACCCGGCGCGAGCCCGTGGCCGACCAGGGCTTTTCCGTGATCGACGCGGCGGGCAGGGTGCCGCTCGAGGCGATCGGGATCGCGGGACCGGATCGCCTCGTGCTGCGCCTCGGCCGCGCGCCCGAGGGCGCCGCTCGGCTGCGCTACGCCGACCGCGCCCACCGCGGCCGCGGCGGACTGCATGACAGCGATGCGCGCCTGGCCGAGGTGGGTTTCGCCGGCCCCGACCTCGACCCCGCGGAGGCCGGCCTGCTCGGCACGCCCTACCCGCTGATGAACTGGTGCGTCGGCTTCGACATCGCGCTCGCCTGACGAATCTGCCGCCGGCTTCGCTTGCCATCCTGGCCCCGAGGGTCTAGAGCGCCGCCGCGCCCGGCACCCCTGGAGGCCGGGTATCTCATCACAGGAGCGGACCATGGCCACTATCACGACCATCGAGGCCGCGGCGCGCGAGCGTGCAGGTAAGGGGGCAGCACGCGCGACCCGCAGGCAGGGACAGATCCCGGGCGTCATCTACGGCGCCAAGAGCACGCCGATGCTGATCGCGCTCGACCCGCGCAGCGTCATGCGCGAGGTGACGCGCGGCGGCTGGCGCTCGCGCCTCTTTGAGGTGGCGGTGGGGGGCCAGTCCACGCGCGCGCTGATGCGCGACGTGCAGTTCCACCCGGTGACTGACGCGCCGGAGCATGTGGACTTCCAGCGCCTCGCGCCTGGCGAGAAGGTGCGTGTCGCCGTCGCGGTGCACTTCAAGGGCGAGGGCGTCTCGCCGGGCATCAAGCGCGGCGGCGTGCTCAACGTCGTGCGCCACGCGGTCGAGTGCTACGTCGACCCCGAAAACGTGCCGGAATTCTTCGAGGCCGAGCTCGGCGCGCTGGACATCAACGACGCGCTGCGCTTCTCCGACCTCACGGGCACCGCGGGCGTGCGGCCGACCATCACCGATCGCGATTTCGTGATCGCAACCGTCGCACCGCCGACCAAGATGGTGGAACCGACTGCCGAGCAGCCCGCCACCGCGACGGCCGCCGCGCCCGCCGCCACGGCCGCGGCTCCCGCCGGCGGTGCCAAGGCTGCCGCTCCGGCTGCCGCGGCGAAGGCGCCTGCCGGCAAGAAGTAACGCCGGCTCCGGAGCCGTGCCGTGAAACTCTGGGTCGGCCTCGGCAACCCGGAGCCGGGGATGCTCCGCAACCGGCACAATATCGGGTTCATGGCGGTGGACACGATTGCTGCCGAGCACGGCTTTGCGCCGTGGCGGCGGCAGTTCCGCGGCCTCACCGCGGACGGGCGGATCGGCACGCAGCGCATCCTGCTGCTCAAGCCGCTGACCTACATGAACGACAGCGGGGAATCGGTGCAGGCCGCCGCCGCCTTCCACAAGCTCGAACCCGGGGCGATCACGGTGTTCCACGACGAACTCGACCTCGTCTCAGGCAAGGTGCGGGTGAAGAAGGGTGGTGGCGCCGCCGGGCATAACGGGCAGCGCAGCATCGACCGGATGCTCGGCACGCCGGACTACTGGCGCGTGCGCCTCGGCATCGGCCATCCCGGCGACAAGGCGCGGGTGCACGGCTGGGTGCTCGGCAACTTCACGCGCGACGACGAGGAGTGGCTCGCCACCATGCTGGGCGCGCTGGCCGAGGCGGCGCCGGTGCTCGCGAGGGGCGAGAACGAGGCGTTCATGAGCCGGCTCGCTTTGCGCATGCAGGAGAATGAATAATGGGTTTCAACTGCGGCATCGTGGGCCTGCCCAATGTCGGGAAGTCGACGCTGTTCAACGCGCTGACCGCGACCGCGGCGGCGCAGGCGGCGAACTACCCGTTCTGCACCATCGAGCCGAACGTCGGGCGTGTCGCCGTCACCGATCCGCGCCTCGCGGTGCTGGCCGGCATCGGCAAGTCGGCGAAGATCGTGCCCACGAGCCTGGAGTTCGTGGACATCGCGGGCCTGGTGCGCGGCGCCTCGCGCGGCGAGGGCCTGGGCAACCAGTTCCTCGCCAATATCCGCGAGGTCGATGCCATCATCCATGTCCTGCGCTGCTTCGTCGATGACGACGTGACGCATGTGGAAGGCAGCATCGATCCGCTGCGCGATGCCGAAACGGTCGAGACCGAGCTGATGCTGGCCG
>DAHUXX010000122.1 GCA_027306955.1 Acetobacteraceae bacterium
GCGCGCTGCTCGACCGCCTCGGCACGCTGCGCGCCATCCGGACCGACCTCGCGCTCAGGGTCGCGATCCTCGCCGCCCTCGCCCTCCTCGGCGCGCACCTCGCCCCCGGCCCGGTGCTGGCGCTGCTCGGCCTACTTTCGCTCACCAGCCCGCTCGGCTGGGCCGGCGTGCGCGCCGCCCTGCCGCGCATGGTGCCGCAAGCGCTTTGGCCGCGCGTGAACGCGCTGGACACCGCGACCTATGGCCTGGTGGACGTGACCGGCCCCGCCCTCGGCGGCTTCGCGATCGCCGTCCTCGGCGCCCCCGTCACCTTCGGCCTCATCGCCGCGATCTACGCCGCGGCGGCCCTCTCGCTCTTCGCCGTCGGCCCCGTGCCCGCGCCGGAGGCCGCCCGGCGCGGCCTTTTCGGCGACATCGCGGACGGCATCCTGCACTTCATGCGCCACCGCACGCTGCGGGCGCTGGCCCTCTGCACCGGGCTCTACAACGCCGCCTGGGGCGCGCTCGCCATCCTGGTCCCGGTCGTGGCCCGCGACGCCCTCGGCTCGCGCGGCGACGCCGCGGCCGGCCTGTTCTGGACCCTCGTCGGCACCACCGGTCTCGTCGCCTCCCTCACGGCCGGGCGCCTGCCCGTCATCGGCAACGAGCGCCGCTTCCTCGCCATCGGCCTCGCGATCACCGCCCTCGCCATCTTCCCGCTCGCCGCCTTCGGCGGCCTCGCCGGGCTGGCGCTCGCGATGGCCTTCATCGGCCTCGTCGCCGGCCCCGTGGACGTCGCCCTGATCACGCTGCGCCAGCGCCGCACTTCCCCGGCCTGGTTCGCCCGCATCCTCGTCCTGTCGATGAGCCTCAACGTCGCCGGCATGCCCGTGGGCGCCGCCATCGCCGGCCAGCTCGTCCGCTTCTCGCTGCCGCTCACCTTCGCCGTCGCGGCGCTGGCCTCGCTCGCCGCCACCGCTGCCGTCGCGCTGATCCCGCCGGAAGCACCCCGGTCCGAAGCGCCGAAGCCCGAAGCCGCTACGCCGTAAGCGCCGCCGCCTCGCCCAGCGGCACGTCGAGGTACTTCACGTAATCCCGCGGCACCACCTGCCAGATGCGCCGCGCCGTGCGGTCCCACTCGTGCAGCAGCATGCGCGCGTAGCGGCTCTGCGTCGCCTCCACGTGCCGCGCCACCAGCTCTCTCGCGACCTCGTTCCAGTGCGGGGATGCGATGCGCTGCCAGGTCAGGCTGTCCGGGTTCACGCGATGCCGGAACTCGTCCTCCGGGTCGTAGACGAACGCCATCCCCCCGGTGAACCCGGCGCCGAAATTGTCGCCCACCGGCCCCAGCAGCACCACCGTGCCCCCGGTCATGTACTCGCACCCGTTCGACCCGCACCCCTCGACCACGGCAACGGCGCCCGAGTTGCGCACCGCGAACCGCTCGCCCGCCTGGCCCGCCGCGAACAGCGCGCCGGCCGTTGCCCCGTACAGCACCGTGTTGCCGAGGATGGTGTTGAGATTGGACGGCAGCATGGAGGAGGGCGCTGGGCGCACGATGATTGTCGCGCCGGAGAGCCCCTTGCCGACGTAATCGTTCGCATCCCCAAACAATTCCAGCGTCATCCCCTGCACCGCGAAGGCGCCGAGCGACTGCCCCGCCGTACCGCGCAGCCGCACCGTCACGTGCCCCTCGGCCAGCCCCTTCATGCCGAACCGCCGCACGATGCGGCTGGAGAACTTGGTTCCCACCGCCCGGTGCGTGTTGCGCACCGTGTACTGCAACTGCATCTTCTCGCCGCGCTCGAACAGCGGCGCCGCGTCCTCGATCATCCGCGCGTCCAGCGTCTCCGGCACCTCGTTGCGCCCCGCGAGCGTGCAGTACCGCGCATAGGGCCCGGGATCGGCCTGTGCCAGGATCGGGTTGAGGTCCAGGTCGTCGAGGAAGTCGCTGCCGCGGCTCACCTGGTGCAGCAGGTCCGTCCGCCCGATCGCCTCGGCGAGCGTGCGCAGCCCGAGGCTCGCCAGGATCTGCCGCACATCCTCGGCAATGAAGGAGAACAGGTTGATCACCTTCTCCGCCGTGCCCTCGAATTTCGCCCGCAGCGTCTCGTCCTGCGTGCACACACCCACCGGGCAGGTGTTGGAATGGCACTGCCGCACCATGATGCAGCCCATGGCAACGAGGCTCGCCGTGCCGACGCCGAACTCCTCCGCCCCCAGCATCGCCGCGATCACCACGTCCCGCCCGGTCTTGATGCCGCCATCGGTACGCAACCGTACCGTATGCCGCAGCCGGTTCAGCATCAGCACCTGGTGCGCCTCGGAAAGCCCCATCTCCCATGGCAATCCCGCGTACTTGATGGAGCTCTGCGGGCTCGCCCCCGTGCCCCCCGAATGGCCGGAAATCAGGATCGCATCCGCCTTCGCCTTCGCGACCCCCGCGGCAATGGTCCCGATGCCGCTACGCGCGACCAGCTTCACGCAGACCGTCGCCTCCGGGTTGATCTGCTTGAGGTCGTAGATGAGCTGCGCCAGGTCCTCGATCGAGTAGATGTCATGGTGCGGCGGCGGCGAGATCAGCATCACCCCCGGCGTCGAATGCCGCAGCTTCGCGATCAGCTCCGTCACCTTGAACCCCGGTAGCTGCCCGCCCTCGCCGGGCTTCGCCCCCTGCGCCACCTTGATCTCGATCTCGCGGCAATTGTTCAGGTACTCGGCCGTGACGCCGAACCGCCCCGAGGCGATCTGCTTGATCGCGGAGGAAGCGTTGTCGCCATTGGCCCGCGGCGTTGCCCGGGCGGGGTCCTCGCCGCCCTCGCCCGAATCCGACCGCGCCCCGATCCGGTTCATCGCGATCGACAGTGTCTCGTGCGCCTCGGGCGACAGCGCGCCCAGCGAGATCCCGGGCGAGACCAGCCGCTTCCTGATCTCCGTGATGCTCTCCACGTCATCGACCGGGATCGGCGTCACGCCCGCGGTGCGGAAGTCGAGCAGGTCGCGCACCGCGACCGGCGGCATCCGCCGCACCGCCTCGGCGTAGCGGCGGAAGACGGTGAAGCTGTCGCTCGCCACCGCCTCCTGCAGCATATGGATCAGCGGCGCCTCGAAGGCATGCGTCTCGCCGCGCCGGCGCAGCTTGTACAGCCCGCCCACGTCGAGCGAGACCACCTCCGCCCCATACGCCTCGCGGTGCAGCCCCAGCACCTTGCGCGCGACGCCCGAAAGCCCCAGCCCCGAGATGCGGCTCGGCATGCCGGGGAAGAACTCCGCCACCAGCGCGCGGGAAAGCCCGATCACCTCGAAATTATACCCGCCACGATACGACGAGATGACCGAAATGCCCATCTTGGACATGACCTTGAGCAGGCCCTTGTCCACGCATTTCTTGTAGCGCCCGACGGCATCCTTCAGGGACAGTCTGCCGAACAGGCCCCTGCGCTGCCGCTCGGCGATGCACTCCTGCGCCAGATACGCGTTGATCGTCGTCGCGCCCACGCCGATCAGCACCGCGAAGGCGTGCACATCGAGGCACTCGGCAACCCGCACGTTGAGACTGGTGAAGGTTCGCAACGACGACTTCACCAGGTGCGTGTGCACCGCGCCGGTGGCCAGGATCATCGGGATCGCGGCGCGCTCCTCGCCCGTCGCCTCGTCGGTCAGGATCACGTGCGCGCATCCCGCCCGCACGCCTTCCTCCGCCTCGCGCCGGATGCGTTCGATCGCGGCCCGCAGCCCACCCTCGCCATCCGCGACCGGGAAGGTGCAGTCCACCACGCCGGCGGAGGCGCCCATCGTCGCCTGCATCGCCAGGAATTCGGCGTTGGACAACACCGGGCTCTCCAGCTGCAACAGATCGAACTGCGAGCTGTCCTCGTCGAGCACGTTGCCGAGGTTGCCGAGCCGCGTCTTGAGCGTCATCACCCGCGTCTCGCGCAGGCTGTCGATCGCCGGGTTCGTCACCTGGCTGAACGCCTGGCGGAAATAATGGTGGATGCCGCGATACTTCTCCGAGAGCACCGCGATCGGCGTGTCGTCGCCCATGGAGCCCACCGGCTCCTGCGCGTCCTCCACCATCGGGTGCAGGATCAGCTCCAGGTCCTCCATCGAGAACCCCGCGGCCCGCTGGCGCCGGCGCAGCGCGTCGCCCTCGAGCACCACCGGCTCCGGCGCGTCGGTCTTCACGATATGGTCGATCTGGCGGATCCGTTTCGCCCACTCACCGAAGGGCTGGCGCGACGCCAGCATGTCCTTCATCGCCTCGTCGCGATAGAACGCCGCGCGGTCGAGATCGACACCGATGCACTGCCCCGGCCCCACGCGCCCCTTCTCGACGATCAGCGCCTCGTCGAGCTTCACCATCCCCGCCTCGGAGCCGACGATGAGCAGCCCCCCGTTCACCCCGTCGCCGGCGGTGAGCGTGTAGCGCATCGGCCGCAAGCCGTTGCGGTCCATCCCCGCGATCACCCAGCGCCCATCCGTCGCCGCCAGCGCCGCCGGCCCGTCCCACGGCTCCATCACGGCGTTGCAGTAGAGGAACATCTCCCGATGCGCCTCCTTCATCGTCGCGTCCTGCCCGATCGAGGCCGGGATCATCATCGCCTTGGCCATCGGCGCGTCGCGCCCCGCGCGCACCAGCACCTCGAACACGTTGTCGAGGCACGCCGTGTCCGAGCCCGAGGCCTGGATCACCGGCTTGATGTCCTCCATCCAAGGGTCGAGGTCGGGGTCGGAGAGCCGCGTCTCGTGGCTCTTCATCCAGTTCACGTTGCCGGTGAGCGTGTTGATCTCGCCGTTATGCGCCAGCATCCGGAACGGCTGCGCCAGGCGCCAGGTCGGAAACGTGTTGGTCGAATAACGCTGATGGTAGATCGCGAACCGCGAAACGAACCGCGGGTCGAGCAGGTCGGGATAGAACTCCGAGAGGCTCTCCGCGAGGAACATCCCCTTGTAGATGACGGAGCGGCAGGACAGCGAACAGAAATACAGCTCCGGAATCTGCGCCGCGATCGCCTGCTTCTCGATCCGCCGGCGAATCACATAAAGCTCGCGCTCGAATGTGGCTTCGTCCACGCCCCGCGCGTTCCAGATCATGATCTGCTCGATCTCGGGCCGCGTCGCGTTCGCCTTCTCGCCAATGCACGCGACGTTGATCGGCACCTGCCGCCAGCCGTAAATCTGATAACCGAACGCAAGGATCTCGGTCTCGACGATCTGCCGGCAGCGTTCCTGCGCGCCGAGATCGGTCTTGGGCAAGAACACCTGCCCCACCGCGATCGGGCCGGGCTGCAGCTTCGCCCCGCCTCGCTGCACCGCGTCGGCGAAAAAATCCTGAGCGATCTCCACGTGAATCCCGGCGCCATCGCCGGTCTTGCCGTCGGCGTCCACGGCGCCACGGTGCCACCCCGCCTTCAGCGCCGCGATGCCGGCCTCCACCACGTCGCGCCGCGGCTTGCCGTCGAGCGCCGCCACCAGCCCCACGCCGCACGCGTCGTGCTCCTGCGCGGGATCGTAGGTGCCGCGCAGCGCCCCGGCATTGCGCTGCCATGCCGCAACGAAATCCTCGCTCATGCCCATCACTCCGCGGCCTGCGGCACGCTCGCGCGCGCCTCGATGTACTTGTGGATGGAGGCGGCGGCATCGCGCCCGTCGCGGATGCCCCACACCACCAGCGACGCCCCGCGCACGATGTCCCCCGCCGCGAACACGCCCGGCAGCTTCGTCATGAACGTCCTCGGGTCGATCGCGACCGTTCCCCAGCGCGTGGTCTTCAGCCCCGGCTCGCCGAACATGCCCGGCAGATCCTCCGGGTCGAACCCCAGCGCCTTGATCACCAGGTCCGCGGGCAGGCTGAAATGGCTGCCCTCGATCGGCTCCACCGCCTGCCGGCCAGAGGCATCGGGCAGGCCCAGATGCATCCGCACCGCCCGCACCCCCGTCACGTGCCCGTCGCCATGGAACGCCTCGGGGGCGGCGAGCCACATGAACTGCACCCCCTCCTCCTCGGCGTTCGCCACTTCGCGCATGGAGCCAGGCATGTTCGCGCGGTCGCGCCGATAGAGGCACACCACGCTCGCCGCACCCTGGCGCAGCGCGGTGCGCACGCAATCCATCGCGGTGTCGCCGCCGCCGATCACCACCACCCGCTTGCCCCGCGCATCCAGCGCGCCGGAGGCGAACTCCGCCACGCTATCGCCCAGCCCCTGCCGGTTGGACGCGATCAGGTAGTCGAGCGCCCTCACGATGCCGGCGAGCCCGGCACCCGGCCCGCCCATCTCGCGCGCCTGGTACACCCCAGTCGCGATCAGCACCGCGTCATGCCGCGTCCGCAACGATGCAAACGTCATGTCGGACCCGATGGAAGTTTTCAGATGGAAACGAATCCCCGCCTGCTCGAGCAGTTCCACGCGCCGGCGCACCACGTGCTTCTCAAGCTTGAAATTCGGGATGCCATAGATCAGCAGCCCGCCCGCCCGGTCGTGCCGGTCATAGACATGCACCTGGTATCCCTTGGCGCGCAGCTGCTCCGCCGCCGCCAGCCCCGCCGGACCCGCGCCGACGATCCCCACGGAATGCGGCCGCTCGCGCGCCGGCCGGCGGGCCTTCACCCAGCCGCTCTCGAACGCCGTCTCGGTGATGTGCCGCTCCACCGCGCCGATGGTGACACTCTCGAACCCGCGCTCGATGACGCAGTTGCCCTCGCACAGCCGGTCCTGCGGGCAGATCCGCCCGCAGATCTCGGGGAAGTTGTTGGTCGCGGAGGCAACCTCGTAAGCCTCCTCCATCCGCCCCTCGGCGGTCAGCTTCAGCCAGTCCGGGATGTTGTTGTTGAGCGGGCAATGCACGGAGCAGAACGGCACGCCGCACTGCGAGCAGCGCGAGGCCTGCGCCGCGGCGGCCCTGGGGTCGAACGGCGCGTAGATCTCGCCGAAGTCGGCGCGGCGCTGCGCCACCTCCCGCTTGTCCGGGGTCGCCTGGGGCAGGCGGACGAATTGCAGCATGCGTTCGGCCATGGGGCGCGGACCTCCCTTACGGGGCCGTTCTATGGCCCGCAAACGCCCGCTTCCAGCGCCGATTCAAAAATAGGACAGAGAATAATACCTATTTTCCGGCAAACCAGCTATGCAAACGCCCTCAATCGACCCCTCATACCGAAAATCGGGTCCGAATTGGTACCTTTCTCATGCCTCCCCGCCGGAACCGCGCCAGGTATCCGGGCACCACCATGTCCATCGGCGTCGGGCACACCCAGCCGGCCCGCAGCGGGTCCGCCACGTTGTCCCGCCGCAGCATCAGCACCTGGTCGCGCGTCAGCAGCTTCCCCGGCAGGTGCTCGAGCACCGCCGCCTGCAGCATCGCGATGTCCATCGGTATGTCCCAAACCAGCCGGCACCGCCCGATCAGCGACAGCGTCCAGCGCACCAGTTCGCCGAGCGTGCGCACATCCGGCCCGCCCAGTTCCCAGGTGCCGGGCGGCGCCTGCATCACCGCGTCCGCCACGTCGCCGACATAGACCGGCTGGAATTTCGTCTTCCCGCCCACGATCGGCACGATCGGCAGCATCGCCGCCATGGTCGCGAACCGGTTGAAGAAATGGTCGTCCGGCCCGAACACCACCGAGGGCCGCAAGATCACCGCCTCGGCCTGCGCCGTCCGCACCGCCGCCTCGCCGGCGGCCTACGTCGTCCCGTACCGGCTCGGGGAGGCCGCGTCCGCCCCGATCGCCGAGACGTGCACGAACCGCTCCGCCGCCGTCGCGAGCCTGGCCACCCGCTCCGCGCCCTCCACGTGCACGCGCTCGAAATCCCCCGGCCTGCGTTCGGCGAGGATCCCCACCAGGTTCACCACCGTCTGGGCCCCCTCCACCGCGCGCGCCACATCCGCCTCGTTCCCGATCGGCGCATAAAGCGGCACGATCTGCCCCACCGTGCCCATCGGCCGGAGGAACATGGCCGCCTCGATGTCGCGCACCGCCACGCGCACCGTGTCGCCGCGCGCCGCCAGCCGGCGCACCACGAGCCGGCCGATGAAGCCGCTGGCACCGAAGACGGTCGCGATGGGTCTGCTCATGGAAAATCCCTCGCCGCTGACGTGAACCCGCAACGACCCTGCATAACGAGCCGCGGTCCCAACGTCACCCCGCCCGCGCGCCCGCGCCGATATCGCGCGCGCCATGTTGACGCGCCGCCCCCCGCGTCCTAGATGCGCGCCTCCCGAGACCGAAACCTTTGCCCAGGTGGCGGAATTGGTAGACGCGCAGGTTTCAGGTACCTGTGGCCGCAAGGTCGTGGAAGTTCGAGTCTTCTCCTGGGCACCAAAGGCTGTCGCTTGACCACCATCCATCTTCACCGCGACGACCTGCCGGAGGGCCTCTCCCTCGGCCCGATCGTCGCCATCGACACCGAGACCATGGGTCTCGACCCGCGGCGCGACCGGCTCTGCCTGGTCCAGCTCTCCTCGGGCGACGGCACCGCGCACCTGGTGCAGATCAGGAAGCCCCTCGCCGCGTGCCCCAACCTCAAGGCGCTCCTCGCCGACCCCGCGACCACCAAGCTCTTCCACTTCGCCCGCTTCGACGTCGCCATGCTCACCCACGCGCTGGGCATCGAGGTCGCCCCGGTCATCTGCACCAAGATCGCCTCCAGGCTCGTCCGCACCTACACGGACCGCCACGGCCTGCGCGACCTCTGCCGCGATCTCCTCGGCGTCGACATCTCCAAGCAGCAGCAATCCTCGGACTGGGGCGCCGACGAACTCACCGCCGAGCAGCGCGCCTACGCCGCCTCGGACGTGCTGCACCTGCATGCCCTCTGGGCGAAACTCGAGGCCCTGCTCGTCCGCGAGGGCCGGCTCGACCTCGCCCGCGCCTGCTACGCCTTCCTCCCCGCGCGCGGCCGACTCGACCTCCTGGGCTACACGGACCCGGATATCTTCGCGCACTGACGCGTGACCTTTCCGCCCGTTCATCGCGCCCTTGGTTGACCCTCCACCGGCAGGCTCCTAGATCGCACGCATGCGCGACGTCGCCGACGCCCCCACCGCGACGCGGCCGACCGGAGACGGTTCGCCCCTGACCAGTCCCTCGTCCCAACCCGACCCTTCGCACGCCGACATCGAGGCCGGCCGCGCGGTCCTGGAAGCGGAGGGCGCCGGCCTCGTGGTGCTCGCTGCCTCGCTCGGCACCCCCTTCGCCGAGGCGGTGGCCATCCTCGCCGCCACCACCGCCCCCCACGCCACCGGGCGCGTCGTCGTCACCGGCATGGGCAAGTCCGGCCACATCGCCCGCAAGATCTCAGCCACGCTCGCCTCCACCGGCACGCCGGCGCTCTTCGTCCACCCCGCGGAGGCCTCACACGGCGATCTCGGCATGATCGTCGAGGGCGATGCCGTCCTCGCGCTGTCCAACTCCGGCGAGACCGCGGAACTGGCGGACCTCGTCGCCCACACCCGCCGCTTCGGCCTCAAGCTCCTCGCCATCACCGCGCGCGCCGAAAGCGCGCTCGCCCGCGCGGCCGACGTGCTGCTGCTGCTCCCCGCGGCACCCGAGGCCTGCCCGCTCGGCCTCGCCCCCACCACCAGCACCACGATGCAGCTCGCCCTCGGCGACGCGCTCGC
>DAHUXX010000139.1 GCA_027306955.1 Acetobacteraceae bacterium
GCTGATCGTCGGCTGCAACCGCAACGACATCCTCGGCCGCTTTCTCGCCGCCAACGACATGTCCCTGCGCCCGGTGGTGCCGAGCCTGTCGCCGAGCATGGACATCCAGGTCAGCTCCAATTTCGAGCGCCTGCTGTTCGAGCTGCTGGACCGCGACCCGGCGGCGACGGCGGCCACGATGCGGGAGTTCCGCGCCGGCGGGCGGATGCCGGTGCCGGAGGCCGCCTGGCGTCGGGCAACCGCACTCTTTGCCGGCCACGCGGTGGACGATGCGGCCACGCTCGCCGAGATCCGGGGCGTGGAGGCCCTAACCGGGTACTTGGTTGACCCCCATACCGCCGTCGGCATGGCTGCCGCGCGTGCGCTTGCTCCCCAAGGAATTCAGACGGTTGTGGCCGCGACGGCGCATCCCGCCAAGTTTCCGAACGCGATCGAGGCGGCGGTCGGGCGCCGTCCCCCCCTGCCCAGCCACCTCGCCGACCTATATGAGAGGGAGGAACGTTACATCCGGCTGCCCGCCGACCTCGCCCAAGTCGAGGCCGCCGTGCGCAGCGCCAGTTTGAGGAATGCCGCATGAGCACGCTTACGACGGACCCCAACGGGGCGGTCCGGGTTAGCCGATTGTCGTCCGGTCTCACGGTCATCAGCGAACGCATGGAGCGGGTCGAGACCGTCTCCATCGGCGCCTATGTCGCGACCGGCACCCGCAACGAGGCGGCGAACGAGAACGGGGTCTCGCATTTCCTCGAGCACATGGCCTTCAAGGGTACGGAGCGGCGCAGCGCCGCGGCCATCGCCGAGGAGGTCGAGGCCGTGGGCGGGCACATCAACGCCTATACCGCGCGCGAGCAGACCGCCTATTACGTCAAGTTGCTGAAGGAGGACCTCGCCCTCGGCGCCGACATCGTGGGCGACATCCTCTGCCACTCCACCTTCGCGCCGGATGAGCTGGAGCGCGAGCGCGGCGTCATCCTGCAGGAGAGCGGCCAGGCCAACGACACGCCGGACGACATCGTCTTCGACCATTTCCAAGCCACCGCCTATCCGGACCAGCCGATGGGTCGCCCGGTGCTGGGCACCGAGGCGCTGATCCGCGACATGAAGCGCGCGGCGCTCACCGGCTACATGCACCGCCACTACGCCGCCGCCAACACCGTGGTCGCTGCGGCCGGCAACCTGGAGCACGAGGCGGTGCTGGCGCTGGCGGAGCAGCATTTTGCCGACCTCCCGCGCGACCCGGCGCCAAGCCCGGTGCCCGCCACCTATGCTGGCGGGGAGTTCCGGGAGTCGCGCGAGCTCGACCAGGTGCACCTGGTGCTCGGCTTCCCCTCGGTCGCCTATGCCGACCGGGATTTCTACCCCGTGATGCTGCTCTCGACCCTGCTCGGCGGGGGCATGTCCTCGCGCCTGTTCCAGGAGGTGCGCGAGAAGCGTGGCCTCGTCTACTCGATCTATTCCTACTCGGCGCCGGCGCTCGATTCCGACCTCTTCACCATCTACGCCGGCACCGGCGAGAGCGAGGCGGCCGAGCTGGTGCCGGTGGTACTGGAGCAACTCGGCCGGGTGCAACACGATGTCACCGAGGTGGAACTCGCCCGCGCGCGCGCGCAGGTGAAGGCGAGCCTGCTGATGTCGCTCGAAAGCACCGGCAGTCGCTGCGAGCAGCTGGCGCGGCAGTGGCAGGTGTTCGGCCGCGTCGTGCCGGTGGCGGAAACGGTCGCCAGGATCGCCGCCGTCAACATCGAGGACATCGGCCGGGCCGCGCGGCGGCTGTTCCGTGCTCGGCCGACGCTCGCCGCGATGGGACCGGCGAGCCGCGTGCCGTCGCTGCCGGCGATCGCGGAGAAGCTCGCCGCGTGACGGCGCCCGACCATCTGGCGCTGCTCGGCGACCTGGTCGCTGCGGGCCGGCGCGCCGGCGCGGACGCGGCGGATGCGGTGCTGGTCGCCTCGCAGTCGCTTGAGGCGCAATGCCGACTCGGTCAGACCGAGCACGTCGAGCGCGCGGAGAGTGCCGATCTCGGCCTGCGCGTCTTCATTGGCCGGCAGGCGGCGATCGTCTCCGCGAGCGGGGTCGAACCCAAACGCTTCGCCGAACTCGCGGAACAGGCTGTCGCCATGGCCCGCGTGCTGCCGGAGGACCCGTTCAGCGGCCTCGCCGACACGGCGCGCGCGCCGGACGCGGACGACCTCGATCTCGTCGACCCCGTGGAGCCCGACGCGGCGCAACTCACCGCCCGCGCCCTCGCGGCGGAGGCAGCGGCGATGGCCGTCTCCGGCGTCACCAACTCCGAGGGCGCGTCGGCGGGCTGGGGACGGATGGAGGCGCTGCTCGTCACCTCCGCGGGTTTCGCCGGGCGCACGCTGCGCACCTCCCATTCCGTCTCGGCTACGGTGCTCGCGGGCAGCGGCACCGGGATGCAGCGCGACTACGACGGCCACAGCGCGGTGCACGCTTCGGATCTCGACCCGCCGGAGACGGTGGGCCGGCTTGCCGGCGAGCGCGCGGTGCACCGCCTCAATCCGACGCGGCCGCGCACGGCGAAGCTGCCGGTGGTGTTCGACCCGCGGGTCGCGGGCTCGCTGGTCGGGCACCTCTTGGGCGCGATCAACGGCGCCTCGGTGGCCCGCGGCACCACGTTCCTCAAGGACGCGATGGGCGCGCGGATCATGCCGGCCGGCATCATGTTCCAGGACGATCCCCGCCGCCGGCGCGGCCTGCGCTCGCGCGTGTTCGATGGCGAGGGCGTGCCGACAAGGAAGCTCGCCCTGGTCGAGGACGGCGTGCTGCGGACCTGGGTGCTCGACAGCCGCAGCGCGCGCCAGCTGGGGCTCGCCAGCACCGGCAGCGCCGTGCGTGGCACCGGCGGGCCACCCGCGCCGGGAAGCTCCAACCTTTTCATGGCGGCCGGCAGGGTCTCGCCGGCGGCGCTGATGGCCGACATCGCGGAGGGGCTTTACGTCAGCGAAATGATCGGCATGGGTGTAAACGGGCTGACCGGCGACTACAGCCGCGGCGCCGCCGGGTTCATGATCCGCAACGGGGAACTGGCGGAACCGGTTGCCGAGATCACGATCGCCGGCAACCTGCGCGATATGTTCCTGTCCATCACGCCGGCGGACGATCTGCGCTTTCGCCGTGGCGTCGATGCGCCGACCCTGCGCGTGGACGGCATGACCCTGGCGGGCGCCTGACCGGGGCGGATCGCGGACCGGGGATGGAACGGGTGCGTCCGCCCCACCATATCGCCGTCATGCGGTTTCCCTTGATTCTGTTTGCGCTGTTGCTGGCGCTCGCGCCGGTGCTCGCGCCCACGGGGGCGGATGCGCGTGTGGGCGGCGGCGCCTCTTTCGGCAGCCGTGGTACCCGAACCTATATGGCTCCGCCCGTGACCCGCACCACGCCGGGTTATGTGGCGCCGCTGCGCACGGCCCCGGCTTACGGCAGCCCGACCTATGGCGCGCCGGGTTATGGCGGACCGTCGCTGATGCACGGCTTCATGGGCGGGCTGATCGGCGCTGGAATCGCCGGGCTTCTGCTTGGCCACGGCTTCTTCTGGGGCATGCACGGCATCGGCGGGCTGGTCGGGCTGCTGATCCAGATCCTGCTGCTCGTGCTGCTGGTGCGCTGGCTGATGCGCCGGTTCGCGGGTGGCGGCGCGGTGGCCGGCGGCGGCATGGGCGCGGCTTCCGTGACGCCACCTGGCATGACTCCACCCGGGATGACGTATGCGCCAGCGCCGCAGGCAACCGTTCCGCTTGCGGTGCAGGCGGAGGACTACGAGCAATTCGAGGTGGCGCTGCATAGGGTGCAGGCGGCCTGGAGCGCGGGCGACATCGCGACGCTGCAGCGCCTGGCCACGCCCGAGATGGCTGCGACCTTCGCCGCCCAGCTGCATGACCTGCGGTCGAGGGGCCTGCGCAACGAGGTTTCCGACGTGCGGCTGCTCCAGGGAGATCTGTCGGAGGCTTGGCGCGAGAACGGCGCCGACCACGCGACCGTCGCGATGCGCTTCTCGATGGTCGATGTCACCCGCGACGCCGCGTGCCAGGTCGTCGATGGCGCGCCGGGCGAGCACGTGCAGGCGGCGGAGCTATGGACCTTCCTGCGCCCGCCGGGCGGGGTGTGGATCCTCTCGGCGATCCAGCAGGCGGGCTGATCAGCCAACCACGACGTCGATCGGCGCCGGTGCGTCGGTCAGGCGGACGGGCGTCTCGCCGGCCGGGTCTCCATCCGCCTGGGTCGGCACGCCCGGTGCCACAATCTCCACCTCGCTTGCACGTGCGAGGCGCAGGCCAGGCATCGCGGGCAGCAGGTCGAGCGGCAGCGCGGCCCCATAGGCCAGCGCCGCGAACGGGCCGGAACGGTCGAACAGGGCGACGGTGAAGCCGGGCCGCGCGGGGCTGGCGTCGGGAGCAAGCAGGAACGGGCCCGCATAGAGCCGCCCCTTGGTCACGATGACGCTGCCCGCCTCGGTCGGCGCGCCATCGAGACGCAGCCCGATGGGTGTGAACGCATAGCGGCTCGCCTCGCGCAGCGATTGCAGCACATAGGCGCCGCGTCCGATGACGCGCTTGAGCGGGATCGGCAGGTGGCGGACCACCGCGGCGTCGAACCCGGCGCCGACCATCTGCACGAACAGCCGCTCGCCCGCTGCCGTGCGCGCGATCCCCGGAAAGATGCGGCGCGTGCGTCCGAACGCGAGTGCCGCGGCAACCGCGCGCGGCGCGAAGGAGAGCTCGAGCTCGCGCGCGAGCACGTTCGCCGTGCCCAGCGGGATGATGCCGAGTCGCGTGGCGCTGCCTGCGAGCCCGTTGGCGACTTCCGCGATCGTGCCGTCGCCGCCCGCGGCGACGACGACGGTGGCGCCGCCGTCCGCCGCCTTGCGCGCGAGTCGCTCGGCATGGCCCGGCGCGTCGGTGCGCTCGATCGCCACCCGCACGCCGTTTTCCGCCAACACATCGACGACCCGCCAGAGCAGGCGAGTGCGGCGGCGGCCAGCGGCGGGATTGAAGACGATGATCACGGCAGATTGCTGAGCCTGGTGTCTGGCACGGTTAGGTTTCCGAAAAAGAACAGAATCGGCTTCCGTTGCTGCGATTCGATGATGGTTTCGTTGCGGTTTGATGATTTGCGGTGCTTGCAGCCTCGGGCTCCCGGGTCACGCAAACGTCACGTGCAAAGCGCTTCGCGCGACGTCATGACGCGATGGCCATGAACGCTTTCGCCGCGCCGCAGCTCGTTCAGTACCGCAGCGTCTTCATTTCGGACGCGCATCTCGGAACCCGCGGCTGCCGCAGCGATTTCCTCGCCGACTTCCTCTGCCGAGTCTCCTGCCAGCACCTGTTCCTGGTCGGCGACATCATCGACGGTTGGCGGCTGCGGCGCTCCTGGTACTGGGACGAGACGCATGACGAGGTGTTGCGACTGATCCTGCGCCACGCGCGCGGCGGCACCGAGGTGACCTACATTCCAGGCAACCACGATGAGATGTTCCGCGCCTGGCTGCCGCTCGGGCTTGAGGTCGCCGGCATCCGGCTGCGGCGCGACGCGGAGCACGTGACGGCTGCGGGCAGCCGGCTCCTGGTGATGCACGGCGACGAGTTCGACAGCGTTGTGCGCTATGCCAGGTTCCTGGCCCTTCTGGGCGACTGGGCTTACACCGCCGCGCTCGTCGTCAATCGATGGTTCAATGCGGCGCGGCGGGGGCTCGGCTATCCCTACTGGTCGCTCTCCGCCTGGCTCAAGCGCCGGGTGAAGGAAGCGGTGAAGGCGATCGACCGTTTCGAGGTTGCACTGGCTGCCGAGGCGCGCCGCCGCGGCTTCGATGGCGTGGTCTGCGGCCATATCCACCACGCCGAGATGCGCGAGGTCGGCGGCGTGCTCTACATCAACGACGGCGACTGGGTGGAAAGCTGCACCGCGCTCGTCGAGCACATGGACGGCCGGCTCGAGCTGGTGGACTGGACGGCGCTCAACCGTCTCTCCTTCCACGCGCCGAAGCCGGCTGGCGC
>DAHUXX010000169.1 GCA_027306955.1 Acetobacteraceae bacterium
GTCGTGATCGAGCACAACCTGGAAGTCATCAAAACGGCCGACTGGCTGCTCGACCTCGGCCCGGAGGGCGGCGAGGGCGGCGGGCGCATCGTAGCGAGCGGCACCCCCGAGCAGGTCGCCGGCATCGCGGCCAGCCACACCGGCCGCTACCTCGCCCCCCTGCTCGCCGCGCAAGCCCCGCCCAAATCCCGCAAGCGCGCCTGACCCCCGGCCGTCTCGTTCGCGCCGCGAAACACGGCCAGAAAGAAATATCTCCGCCTTCGGAACCTTCCTATAGTGGATCGATAATCCACCCAGGGAGGAAACCATGACCGAACTCAGCCGCCGCGCCCTGCTCGCCGGCACCGCTGCCTTGGCCGTCGCCCCGCCCGCGCTTGCCTCCGCCCCGAAGGCCGGCACGCAGGTCCCCGGCTTCTACCGCTACAAGGTCGGCGACTACGAGCTCACCCAGCTCTCGGACGGCGCCGCCACCTTCCCGATGCCGGAGCACTTCATCACCAACCGCAGCAAGGAGCGCGCCATCCAGGAGGCCGAGCGCCTCTACCTCGCCCCCGCCGGCAAGATCACCGTCCCCTTCAGCCCGGTGCTCATCAACACCGGCTCGAAACTGATTCTCATCGACACCGGCTACGGCCCCAATATCGGCCCCTTCGTCGGCCATCTCCCCGCCAACCTCAGGGCCGCCGGGGTCACCCCGGAGCAGATCGATACCGTCATTATCTCGCATGTGCACCCAGACCATACCAACGGCCTGCACAACAAGGACGGCTCGCTCACCTACCCCAACGCCGAGATCATCATACCGGACGTGGACTGGGCCTTCTGGATGGACAAGTCCAACGCCGCCAAGGCGAAAACCCCGCTCACCAAGGCCTATTTCGCCAACGACTTCAAAACGCTGACCGATCTCAGGAACGCCGGCGCCAGGGAACGCGTCTCGACCTACGCCGCCGGCCGCGAAGTCGCCCCGGGCATCACCTCGATCGCCACCCCCGGCCACACGCCAGGCCACCGTTCCTTCGCCGTCGCCTCCGGCAACGCGCGCATCTTCATCCAGTCGGATGTCACCAACATCCCCGCCTTCTTCCTCGACCATCCGGACTGGCACGTCATGTACGACCACGACCCGATGCTGGCCCAGGCGACACGCCACAAATTCTACGACATGGCCGCGGCCGAGAAGGCAACCGTCGTGGGCTACCACTTCCCCTTCCCCTGCGTCGGCCACATCGAAAAAGCCGGCAGCGGCTACCGCCTCATCCCCACCGCCTGGAGCTACGCGCTCTAGAAGCGCCCGCCCAGAAGCCGCATCGAAAAAGAAAACCCCGCGCCGTCGGGAGGAAACGGCGCGGGGCCAGGCGCGGCCGGACCAGAGGAGGAAAACCGGCCGCTCGCCAGTTGGATGGCTCGTCGGCGCTACGGGGCGGGTTCTATCCGCAACGCCTTCCCGGACCACCCCTCATGCCGCCGCCTTCACCTCGATCTTGCGCACGGCCTCGCGCGCCTTCTGGCTCTTCGGAAGCACAACCGTCAGCACGCCCTTCGCGAAACTGGCTTCCACCTTCTCCCGATCCACCGTTTCCGGCAGCAGGAAGCTGCGCTGGAACATGCCCCAGCTGCGCTCGGAATAAACCTCGTCGCCTTCCTTGCGTTCGCTCTCGCGCTTCTTCTCGCCGCGCACCGTGAGCATGTCGCCCTCGATCGCGATCTCGACATCCTTCTCCGCCATGCCCGGCAGTTCCAGCGCAACACGGAACGCGTCCTTGTCCTCCACCACCTCCGCGGCGGGGTCGGGCACGATATCCTCGTTCCACGCCGCCGGCGCCGCCATGCTGAAGCCGAACGGTGTCGCGAACCGCTCGAACAGCCGGTCCATCTCGCTGCGCAAGGCGCGCCACGGATCCACCGGCGCGCGCGCCACGGGCTTCGGCCCCTTCTTCACCTCCACCGGTGCGTTCGCCATCGTCCTTCCCCTTTCAGAAAAAGTTCCGACGAGGCATGGTCTTTCGCACATGCGAAGGCCGCCCGCCTTGATGCAGGTCAACCTGATCACGCGCGGCGGCGAACCACCCCCACGAGAATCGCAACCCTCGGCATGCGCGATCGTTTCGCCGCCGCCGGCAACGCCGCGGGTAGCGCGGCGCGCGGCCAGCGCGAGGCCGCCGGCACGCCACCAACCCCCAGCGACTCCCACAACGCGCCCAGCCGCTCGCCTACCGGCGCTTCCACGCCGAGCACCGTCCCGAACGCCAGGCCCAGCGCCCGCCACAACATCGCCGGCCTCTCCTCCTCGATCGCCTCGTCCGCCGCGTCGCACAGCATCAGCACCGCGCGAGCCGGCACGCGCCCTGCCGCAAGTGCTTCGCCGACCGGCGTCGCCAACTCGTGGCGCTTCGTGGCCCCCTCCGCCACCTCGCGCCACCACTCGACGCGCATCGCCCCGATCAGCGGCTGCGACACGCCAAGCGCCCGCAGCAGTTCCCCGTGCACCGCATGCACCAGCCACATCGCCTCCCGCGCCGGCGCCGGCGCGAACAGGCTCGCGAAGAACAGCGCCGGGTCGCGCGCCCGCACGCGCTCGGCTGCCGCGCCCAATCCGGGCACGCCCAATCCGGACGGGCCCAATCCGGACCCTGGCGGTCTTGACCCATCGCTCATTCGCGCCATAGCTACCGCGCAAGCAACCGCAGGAGAACGCCATGGCCTTCGAGCTTCCCGCCCTGCCCTATTCCGTAAGCGCGCTGGCGGCGCGCGGCATGTGCCAGGAAACCCTGGAACTGCATCACGGCAAGCACCACCAGGCCTATGTCACGGCGCTCAACGGCTTCGTCGAGAAGGACGCCTCCCTCCAGGGCGAGACACTGGAGGCGATCGTGAAGCGCTCGAACAACAACGCCCAGATGGCGGGCGTGTTCAACAACGCCGGCCAGCATTGGAACCACATCCTGTTCTGGCAGAACATGTCGCCCAACGGCGGCGGCATCCCGGGCAAGCTGGAGACCAAGCTCATCGCCGATTTCGGCTCCGTGCAGGCCTTCAAGGACGCGTTCAAGACGGCGGCCACCACCCAGTTCGGCAGCGGCTGGGCCTGGCTCGTGCTCACGCCGTCGGGCAAGCTCGCCTGCACCAAGACACCGAACGGCTCCAACCCGCTCGCCACCGGCGAGGGCCGCGCCCTGCTCGGCTGCGACGTCTGGGAGCACAGCTACTACCTGGACTTCCGCAACCGCCGCCCGGACTACGTCACCAACTGGCTCGACAAGCTCGCCAACTACGAGTTCGCCGCCGCGCAACTCTGAGCGCACGCGAGCGCAGCAAAATGGCCCCGCGCCACCACGCGGGGCCTTTTTCTTTGGCGCGAAGCTCCCCCCGGCAGGCCGGGCGGGGGCGCCCTACTCCTCCTTCTTCGCGTCCTTTTCCTTGTCCTTGCCCTTGCCGGAGGACGAAACGCTGGTGATGCCCTCGCGCAGCACCTCGATCTTCACCCCCGGCGCGATCTCGATCTCCGCCGTGGTGTCACCAACCTTGGCCACCTGGCCGAGGATGCCCCCCACCACCACCTTGTCGCCGCGCTTCATCGCCGCGATCGAGGCACGCAGGGTCTTTTGCTGCTGCTGCTGCGGTCGGATCAGCAGGAAGTAGAAAACCGCGAAAATCAGCACCAGCGGCAGGAACTGCAGGGCGGCACTGGAACCGAACAACCCGCCGAGCGGGCCGCCGGCGGTCTGGGCATAAGCCGTCGAAATCAGCATGAATTGGGTCCGGGTTGCCTGGATTGCGGCCGGACCATAGTTTCCGCGCCCTTCCCGTCAAGCCGCCACACGTCAAGCCGAGGTTCAAAAGGGGCAATGGATACCGCGCTGCTCACCCGCATCGCCGAGGCGCTGGAGCGCCTGGCGCCGCCGCCGCCGCCCACCCCCGACCTCAAAGCCGCCGACGGCTTCGTCTGGAACCCCGGAACCGGCCGCCTCGCCCCGGTGCCCGAAATCGCCCGCGTCCCACTCACGCTGCTCAAGGGCATCGAGCGGCTGGACACGGTGGGCGCCCGGCTCCTGGGTGTGGTGCTCAACATGGCGGGTGGATCCGTGCAGAGCGAGTCGAACTATGAGCCACAGGCGCAGCATACCGGCACGCCATTGCGCACGGGGTAATCGATAGCTCTTCTCTTCGCCGTCGAAGTAGTGGAACCCTTGTAAACTGTGCAAGCACGTGCTATTGTCGTACAGATGGTTTCATGTGCTGGTACTATCGACGTTGAGTGGTGTTGTCTGTTGAGCCGCAGCCACTCAG
>DAHUXX010000170.1 GCA_027306955.1 Acetobacteraceae bacterium
CGATGATGTCCGGCGCGCGCAACTCGATCAGGCGTTTGAGGCGGTTGTTGTGGTTGATGACGCGGCGATAGAGGTCGTTGAGGTCCGAGGTCGCGAACCGACCGCCGTCGAGCGGCACCAGCGGGCGCAGCTCCGGCGGGATGACCGGCACCACGGTCAGGATCATCCATTCCGGCTTCGATCCACTTTCGGCAAAGGCCTCGATCAGCTTGAGGCGCTTCACGAGCTTCTTACGCTTGGCCTCGCTCGTCGTGTCCTTGAGGTCGCCGCGCAGCTTCACCTTCTCGGCATCGATGTCGATGGTTGAGAGGATCGAGCGGATCGCCTCCGCGCCGATGCCGGCGCGGAACCCGTCCTCGCCGAACTCGTCCTGCTTGGCCATCAGCTGGTCCTCGGACAGCAGCTGATGCAGCTTGAGGTCGGTGAGCCCCGGCTCGAGCACCACGTAGCTCTCGAAGTAGAGAATCTTCTCCAGCTCCTTGAGCGTCAGGTCGACCATGAGGCCGATGCGGCTCGGCAACGACTTCAGGAACCAGATGTGAGCAACCGGCGAGGCGAGCTCGATATGGCCCATGCGCTCGCGCCGCACCTTGGCGAGCGTCACCTCCACGCCGCACTTCTCGCAAATGATTCCGCGGAACTTCATGCGCTTGTACTTGCCGCACAGGCACTCATAGTCCTTGATCGGCCCGAAGATGCGCGCACAGAAGAGCCCATCCCGCTCCGGCTTGAAGGTGCGGTAGTTGATCGTCTCGGGCTTCTTGATCTCGCCATAGGACCAGGAGCGTATCTGCTCCGGCGAGGCGATCTGGATCCTGATCTGATCGAAGCTCAGGCTCGGGCCGGTCTGGCCCAGGATCTTCATCAGCTCGTTCATCCTGTCTTCCTTTTCAAGAGGAAGGCCAGGGGCATTGCCCCTGGAACCCCACCAAAGGCCCCATCACGCGGATGGGCTGCCGTTGGAACCATCAATTAGGCGGCTTTGTTATCGAGCTCGACGTTGAGGCCGAGCGACTTCAGTTCCTTCACGAGAACGTTGAAGCTCTCGGGTATGCCGGCCTCGAAGTTGTCTTGCTCGCGCACGATCGCCTCGTAGACCTTGGTGCGGCCGGACACGTCGTCCGACTTTACCGTCAGCATCTCCTGCAGCGTGTACGCCGCGCCGTAGGCCTCGAGTGCCCAGACCTCCATCTCGCCAAAACGCTGCCCTCCGAACTGCGCTTTGCCGCCCAGCGGCTGCTGGGTGACGAGCGAATACGGCCCGATCGAACGCGCGTGGATCTTGTCGTCGACCAGGTGGTGCAGCTTCAGCATGTAGATGTAGCCAACGGTCACCCGGCGCTCGAACGGCTCGCCGGTGCGCCCGTCGACCAGCGTCACCTGGCCCGACGTGTCGAGCCCAGCGCGCGTCAGCATGCCCTCGATATCGGCCATGCGGGCGCCGTCGAACACCGGCGTCGCGATCGGCACGCCCTTGCGCAGGTTGTCGCACAGCTCGACGAGCTCGCCATCGTCCATGTCGGCGATCACCTCGCCATAGACCTGCTTGCCGTAGATCTCCTCAAGCATGCCGAGCAGTTCGGCGCGCGCGGCACCCCGGCGGCGATAGGCCTCGACCTTCTCGCCGATCTGGCGGCCAATCGCGGCGCAGGCCCAGCCCAGATGCGTCTCCAGGATCTGGCCCACGTTCATGCGCGACGGTACGCCCAGCGGGTTGAGCACGAGGTCGACCGGCGTGCCGTCGGCGAGGAACGGCATGTCCTCCACCGGCACCACGCGCGAGACCACGCCCTTGTTGCCGTGGCGGCCGGCCATCTTGTCGCCGGGCTGCAGCTTGCGCTTCACCGCCACGAAGACCTTGACCATCTTCATCACGCCGGGCGGCAGCTCGTCGCCGCGCTGCAGCTTCTCCACCTTGCTCTCGAAGCGCGCCTGGATCCGCCCGACCGCGGCATCGAACTCGCGCTTCAGCGTCTCGATCTCCGCCGTCACGCGATCGTCCTGCACGACGATGTGCCGCCAGCTCCCTTTCGGGTGCTCGGCCAGCACATCCTCGGTCAGCACCGTGCCGGACTTGACGCCCTTGAAGCCGCCGCCCGCCTTCTGGCCGAGCAGCTTCTCGCCCAGACGGTTGAGGAAGCTGCGCTCCTGGATCGCGCGCTCGTCATCGCGGTCCTTGGCCAGCCGCTCGATCTCGGCGCGCTCGATCGCCATCGCGCGCTCGTCCTTGTCCACGCCGCGGCGGGAGAAGACGCGCACATCGACGATGGTGCCGGTAACACCAGGCGGCAGCTTGAGCGAGGTGTCGCGCACATCGGACGCCTTTTCGCCGAAGATCGCACGCAGCAGCTTCTCCTCGGGCGTCATCGGGCTCTCGCCCTTGGGCGTCACCTTGCCCACCAGGATGTCGCCGGGATTCACCTCGGCCCCGATATAGACGATGCCGGCCTCGTCGAGGTTCTTCAGCGCTTCCTCACCGACATTCGGGATATCGCGGGTGATCTCTTCCTGGCCGAGCTTGGTGTCGCGCGCCATCACCTCGAATTCCTCGATATGGATCGAGGTGAAGACGTCGTCGCGCGCGATGCGCTCGGAGATCAGGATCGAGTCCTCGAAATTGTAGCCGTTCCATGGCATGAACGCGCACAGCACATTGCGCCCGAGCGCCAGCTCGCCGAGATCGGTCGAGGGACCGTCGGCGATGATGTCGCCCTCGACCACCGAATCGCCCACGCGCACCAATGGCCGCTGATTGATGCAGGTCGACTGGTTGGAGCGCATGAACTTGCGCAGCCGGTAGATATCGACGCCCTTCGTGGTGCCGTCCTCGTTGGTCGCCCGCACCACGATGCGCGCGCCGTCGATCTGGTCGACCACGCCGGCGCGACGCGCAACGATGGTTGCACCCGAATCGCGCGCAACCGCGGCCTCCATTCCGGTGCCGACCAGCGGCGCGTCGGCGCGGATCAGCGGCACCGCCTGGCGCTGCATGTTCGAGCCCATCAGCGCTCGGTTGGCGTCATCGTTCTCGAGGAACGGAATCAGCGCCGCGGCGACCGAGACGAGCTGCTTCGGCGAGACGTCGATCGCCGTCACGTCCTCGGGCTTCACCAGGCGGAAATCGCCCTGTTGCCGTACCGAAACGAGATCCTGGGTGAAGCGGCCCTTCTCGTCCATCGGCGCGTCCGCCTGCGCGACGATGAGCTTCTCCTCCTCCATCGCCGAGAGGTAGCGCGGCTCCTTCTGCACCATGCCGTCCTTGACCAGCATGTACGGGGTCTCGATGAACCCGTACTTGTTGACCTTGGCGTACGTGGCAAGCGAGTTGATCAGACCGATATTGGGCCCTTCCGGGGTCTCGATCGGGCAGATGCGCCCGTAATGCGTCGGGTGCACGTCGCGTACCTCGAAGCCCGCGCGCTCGCGCGTGAGCCCCCCCGGCCCCAGCGCGGAGAGGCGACGCTTGTGCGTCACCTCCGAGAGCGGGTTGGTCTGGTCCATAAACTGGCTGAGCTGGCTCGAGCCGAAGAACTCACGCACCGCCGCCGCCGGTTTCGCGTTGATGAGGTCGTGCGGCATCACCGTATCGATGTCGACCGAGCCCATGCGCTCGCGGATCGCCCGTTCCATGCGCAACAAGCCGACGCGGTACTGGTTCTCCATCAGCTCGCCGACCGAGCGCACCCGGCGGTTCCCGAGATTGTCGATGTCATCGATCTGCCCGCGCCCGTCCTTCAGCTCGCACAGGATGCGCACGGTCGCGAGGATGTCCTCCTTGCGCAGCACCCGCATGCTGTCATCCGTCTCGAGGCCGAGACGCATATTCATCTTCACGCGCCCGACGGCCGAGAGATCGTAACGATCAGCATCAAAGAACATCCCGCGGAACAGCGCCTCCGCCGTCTCCGGCGTCGGCGGCTCGCCGGGGCGCATGACGCGGTAGATGTCCACGAGCGCGTCGTCGCGCCCGGTGCACTTGTCCACCGCCAGCGTGTTGCGGATCCACGGCCCATTCGCCTGGTCGACCGCGAGCGTGGGCAGCGTCTCGAGCCCCGCCCCTTCAAGCGAGGCGAGCTTTGCCTCGGTCAGCTCCTCGCCGGCCTCGGCCCAGATCTCGCCGGTGGACATATCCACCATATCCTCGGCAACGAAGCGCCCGACAAGGTCCGCGCGGCCGGCGAGCACCGTCCTCGTCTTCTCGGCGATCTTGCGCGCGCTGCGGGAGGTGAGCTTGGTGTCGGCCTCTGCCACCACCTCGCCAGTTTCGGCGTCGACCAGCGGCTCGAGCAGCTTGGCGCCACGGAACGCGTCCGGATCGAACGGCCGCGCCCAGCCCTTGGGTGTGCGCGTGAACAGCACCCGGCCGTAGAAGTAGCCAAGGATCTCCTCGGCATCCATGCCGCGGATCTCGCCGAGCTCGACCTGCTCGCCCTTCGCTGCGCGCGCCGCGCGCAGCGCCTCGGTCGCGCGGCTGTCGAGCGCGTAAAGCAGCGTGGTGACCGGCAGCTTCCGCTTGCGGTCGATGCGAACGTAGACGAGGTCCTTGCTGTCGAACTCGAAATCGAGCCACGAGCCGCGATAGGGGATGACGCGCGCGGCGAAGAGATACTTGCCGGAGCTGTGCGTCTTGCCCTTGTCGTGGTCGAAGAAGACGCCCGGGCTGCGGTGCATCTGGCTCACGATCACCCGCTCGGTGCCATTGATGATGAACGTGCCGTTATCCGTCATCAGCGGCATGTCGCCCATGTAGACGGGCTGTTCCTTGATGTCGCGGATCGATCGCGCGCCGGTGTCCTCGTCGAGGTCCCACACGATCAGGCGCAGGATCACCTTGAGCGGCGCCGCGAAGGTCAGGCCGCGCTGGATGCACTCCTCGACGTCGTATTTTGGCTCCTCGAGCTCGTAGGAAACGAACTCCAGCCTCCCGCGCCCGGCGAAATCGTCGATCGGGAAGACGGAGGTGAACACCTCCTGCAGCCCGGTGTTGGTGCGGCTGTCCGGCGTCGTGTGCATTTGCAGGAACGCCTCGTAGGAGGCGCGCTGCACGTCGATGAGATTGGGCATCGCCACCACTTCGGGGATGCGCCCGAAGGATTTGCGGATACGCTTGCGTCCCGTGAAAGACCGCGAAATCGCGTTCATGCCAGCTCCGGATCAGTCGTTGTCGCCCGGCGAGGGGCGGAGGTATCGGATCGTTCAGTGGTTCCGGGCCCGACGCGGCGAGGCCCATTTCGGAAAGTCACGTCTCGGTTCGGCGAGGCACGTCGGAAGCCTGGGAGCGGCTCGTCGCAACGGAGATCGGGGCGGAAGTGGCGCCACTTCCGCCCGCGATCCTGTCAGCGCGGCAAAACCACGTCCGTCGTCGTATGGTCAGCTCCCGTCCTATTTAATCTCGACGGTGGCGCCCTGCTCCTCGAGCACCTTCTTGATCTTCGCCGCCTCGTCCTTGTTCACGCCTTCCTTGACGGTCTTCGGCGCGCCCTCGACGAGATCCTTGGCCTCCTTCAGGCCGAGACCCGTGATGGTGCGGATCTCCTTGATGACGTTGATCTTCTTGTCACCGGAGCTGGCGAGGATGACGGTGAACTCCGTCTGCTCCTCGACCGCCGCCGCCGGAGCCGCGCCGCCCGCCGCCGGAGCCGCCGCCGCCACTGCGACCGGCGCCGCGGCAGAAACGCCCCACTTCTCCTCGAGCATCTTCGCCAGCTCGGCGGCCTCGAGCACGGTCAGGCTCGACAGCTCGTCCACGATCTTCGAAAGGTCAGCCATTCTCGTATTCCTCTAGATGTCGTCCGGTTGGGTCCGCCGCAAGCCCCACCGCGGGGCAGGCGGCCATGTTGTTCGGCTAGGCCGCGTCGCGGCTGGCATGGGCCGCCAGAAGCCGTGCGAGCTGTCCGCCCGGCGCCTGCATGAGCCCGGCCAGCTTCGTCGCGGGGGCAAGAACCAGCCCCAGCAGCTTGGCGCGCAGCGCATCGAGCGACGGCAGCTCGGACAACGCCTTGACCCCGGACGCATCCAGCGTCTGGGACCCGAGCGCTCCACCGAGCACCTCGAACTTCTCGTTCAGCCTGGCGAACTCGACGGCGGTCTTCGCCACGGCCACCGGGTCCTGCGACCACGCGATCGCGGTCGGTCCCTTCAGCAGCGGCTTGATGCCCTCGAACTTGGTTCCCTCCAGCGCGCGGGTGGCCAGCCGGTTCTTCGCGACCTTGTAGTTCGCGCCAGCCGCCCGCATGCGCCGACGCAGATCCGTCACCTCGGCGACCGTGAGCCCGCGATTGCGGGTCACGACGACCATGGACGTCTCGGCGAAGACACCGGCGAGGGAGGCGACGAACTCTCGCTTCTCCGTACGGTCCAAAGCCCGTCTCCATCGCTGGCCTGGCGCGTGTGGACCGCGCGAGGCCGGGTTGCACCAACGGGGCCGAAGCCCCGGTTCGCCTGCCCGTGAGCCGAACCCGGACGCCGCAAGGCGCTGGGTCCACCCATCTCCCGGATGCGGGGCTTGCCCCATTACCCCTCCCCTCGGACGCACCTCGGGGCGGGACAGCCGGTCTCGGACAGGTCGGGAGCTCTCGCCCCCTGCCCGCCGGCCGCCGGATCGCTTGGAACCGGGAGGCCGGCGTATTTCGTTGCCTCAGGACAGCGAGGCGATATCCACCCGCACGCCGGGCCCCATGGTCGAGGACAGCGCCACCTTCTGCAGGTAGTTGCCCTTGGCCCCCGAGGGCTTGGCCTTGATGATCGCGTCGGCGAAGGCACGCGCGTTCTCCACCAGCTTCTCTGCCGGGAAACTCGCCTTGCCGATGCCGGCATGCACGATCCCCGCCTTCTCGGCGCGGAACTCGACCTGCCCGGCCTTGGCCGCGGTGATGGCACCCTTCACGTCCATGGTGACCGTGCCGAGGCGCGGGTTCGGCATCAGGCCCCGCGGCCCCAGGATCTTACCGAGCTTGCCGACCACGCCCATCATGTCAGGAGTCGCGATGCAGCGGTCGAAGGCGATCTCGCCCGCCTGCACCTTCTCTGCCAGGTCGTCGGCGCCGACAACGTCCGCGCCAGCAGCCAACGCCTCCTCCGCCTTGGCGCCGCGGGCGAACACGCCGACGCGCAGCGTCTTGCCGGTGCCGTGCGGCAGGCCGATGAGACCGCGCACCATCTGGTCGGCGTGGCGCGGGTCGATGCCAAGATTCATCGCGATCTCGACGGTCTCGTCGAACTTGGCCTTGGCGTTCTGCTTCACCAGGGCAACTGCCTCGGCGAGCGCGTAGGACCTGGCAACGTCCACGGTCTTGCGGGCGGCCGCGAGGCGCTTGTTCCTGGCCCTGCTCAGCCCTCCACCACGGCGATGCCCATCGAGCGGGCGGACCCGGCGAGCATGCGCACCGCCGCCTCGATGTCGTTGGTGTTCATGTCGACCATTTTCTGCAGGGCAATCTCGCGCAGCTGCGCGGTGGTGATGCTGCCCACCGTCGCCCCCTTGCCGGGGCTGGTCGAGCCCCTCTCCAGCTTCGCCGCCTTTTTGATGAAGTACGTGTTCGGCGGCGTCTTGGTGATGAAGCTGAAGGTGCGGTCGCCATAGGCCGTGATCACCACGGGGATGGGCATCCCCGGCTCCATCGCCTGCGTCGCGGCGTTGAACTCCTTGACGAAGGCCATGATGTTGAGGCCGCGCTGGCCGAGGGCGGGTCCCACCGGCGGCGACGGGTTGGCCTTGCCGGCCGGAATTTGCAGCTTGATGTAGCCGACGATCTTCTTCGCCATTGAACCCTCGTGTTGCCAGCCTTAGTCGAGGGACCGCGGTGCATGCGACCTGGGCGATGCCACGACCCAAGGGATCCCGAGGGGCCGCAGACCATCGCCCGGAAGTCTCCCGCGTTCCGGTTGAAGCGCGCCCCATACTCCCGGCGCAGGCCGCTTGTCGAGTCCTACATCAGGTGCAGGGCCGCGGCCTGCACATAGCCGGTCTGCCCGCCGACCTGGATTTCGGCCCACTGGACGAGCCTGTTCCAGATCAGGCGGCGCACGATGACCCGATCGCCCCGGTGCAGCGCCGCGAGCAACGCGGCGCCGCGGTCTGGACGGGCGTAGACGAGGGCCGCGTCGGAGTGCACGAGCCCGACGACGCCCGCGGCCAGCGCCCGGGTGACAGACTCGGGAGATGGTTGCTGCGAGCCGCCGAGCCAGGCGTAGGCACCGCCGGCAACGGCTGCGATGAGACCGAGGATGCCGAGCAGCCTTCCCAGCTGCGCCATGGCCCGCGCCTTCGTCAGCTGCTGGCGCAGGTGCGCCCCTTCAATCAGCAACCGGTCGCGGTCGCGGCGCATCGCCTTGTAGGCGTCTTCCAACGCCGGGTTGCCCTGGCTTTCCGTGACACCGCGCATGAAGATGGCGCGCAGATCCCCGCCGGTGAGGCCCATGCGCACGGCGAGCTGCCCCACGGCGCGCCCCGCGGCCTCTGCCTCGCCGGAATCGCTGGCGAGCAGCGCCACCCGGCTTGCCAAACGCTCGGCTTCGTCGTCGGTCATACCGCGGGCAGCCTAATGCGTGGCCACGGACTTGTCGCCGGCGCCCATCGCATGACGTAGAAACTTGACATGCAGAACCTGCTCCGCCGGGCCGCCCCGGGCTTCATCGCCGGCACCATCGCCGTCCTCACCTTCCAGCAGGGCGCCTGGGCACTGCTGCACATCCTCCATCGCATGCCGCCAGCGTACCCGATGGGCCCCGTCCCGCCCCTGGGCGTGCCCTACGTCTTCGACCTCGCGTTCTGGGGCGGAGTGTGGGGTGCCGCCTTCGGGCTCGTCGTGCGAAGGACTGACTGGAGGACCGGGCTCGTTGTCGGCGCGCTGTCCGTCGCGGCCGACTTCTTCGTCCTGACCCCGATCGAGGGTGGCAGCGCCAAGGCTGGCCTGGATCCGGCGGCCTGGCTGCTCCCGCTCGCCCTCAACCTGCCCTGGGGCGCCGGCCTCGGCCTGATCCTCGCGGGGATAACCCGCCGCTAGAGCAACCTGCGATCTCCGAGCCTGTTCGGCTCCGACAGATCGGAGATAAGTTGCTCTAGAATTGAGGTTTTCTAGAGCAAGACATCCGACCAGATCATTCTATCTGGTCGGATATTCCTCTAGATCACCAGCTCGATCAGGAACGGCCCTTTCTGGGCGAAGCTTCCGGCGAGCAGGTCGTTGAACCGGCTCATCGTCTCCGCGCGCGCGCCCTCCACGCCCATGCCGGCAGCGAGTTTCGGCCAGTCGAGGTCTGGGTTGCCGAGATCCATCATGTCGAGCGCGGTGCGCCCGGGATTGGCGCCGACATTGGCAAGTTCGTGCAGCAGGATCGCGTATTTGCGGTTGGACAGGATCACGGTGGTGACGTCGAGCTTCTCGCGCGCCTGGGTCCACAGCGCCTGCAGCGTGTACATCGCCGAACCATCAGCCTCGAGATTGACCACGCGCCGCCCCTTGCCCGCGACCGCGGCACCGGTGGCGAGCGGCATGCCGCAGCCGATCGCCCCGCCGGTGATCTGCAGCCAGTCATGCGGCGCCGCGCCGTGCATGCCGGAGAAGAAGGCGCGGCCGAAACTCACGCTTTCGTCCGCGATGATCGCCTGCTCCGGCATCAGCGCAGCCACCGATTGAGCCACCGCCTCGCTGCTGATCGCGCCTGTCGCCGGCGCCGGCTTCTCGATCGCGGGTGCCGCGAGCGGCTTCACGCCGAGCGCCTCAGCCAGCGCCCCGAGCGCCGCCGGCAGGTCGTGCTCGGGCCGCGCCATCACCTGCACCTCCGCGTCCGGCGCGGTCAACACGCCAGGCTTGCCGGGATAGGCGAAGAACCCGACCGGCAGCCTGGCGCCGATGAGGATCACCAGCTCGTATGGCGCCAGCACCTTTACCGCCTGGTCCACGGGATAGGGCACGCGCTCGATCGGGTGCCGCCCGCGCCCATGCTCGATGCGCGCGTTGGAGCCCTGCGCCAAGATCTTCGCCCCGGTCGCGGCGGCGATGCCGGCGGCCATCGCCAGCGGCGTCTCGCACAGCGCGCTGCCGGCGAGGATCATCACCGCCGGCGCGCCTGAACGCAGCGCCCGCGCGGCGGTTTCGACCGCGGCCGGCGCGGCACTCGGCGCCGGCGGCACTGGCAGCGCCGCGCCGACCACACCCCCCGCGTCCCAGCATGTGTCGGACGGCAGGATCAGGGTCGCGATCTGGCCCGGCGAGGTGCGTGCCGCCTGCACCGCCACGGCGGCGTCCGCCCCCACGTCGCGCGCATGCGACGCCGTGCGCACCCAGCCCGAGACGCCGCGCGCCCAGCCCTCGGTATCCGCGGTCAGCGGCGCGTCGAGCGGGCGGTGATAGGTCGCCTGGTCGCCGACGCAGTTGACCATCATCGTGTTGGCGCGGCGGCCGTTGTGCAGGTTGGCCATGCCGTTGGCCATCCCGGGGCCGCAGTGCAGCAGCGTCGCAGCCGGCTTGCCGGCGATGCGCGCATAGCCGTCGGCAGCGCCCGTCACCACGCCCTCGAACAGCCCCAGCACGCAGCGCATGCCCGGGATGCGGTCCAGTGCCGCCACGAAATGCATCTCCGACGTGCCGGGATTGGCGAAACACGTGTCCACGCCGCTGGCGAGCAGGGTGCGAACGAGCGATTCCGCTCCGTTCATGCTGGTGGTCGCGGCATCGTTCATGGACTTGGCACCCTTCGCCTGTTAACCCGGCGCTGAACCTGCGCAATGACGCGCCCCAGCACAAGACGACGGGGTGCGAGAAGCCGAGGAGGAAGCGATGCCGGCCGTGCTCTACCCCGAAGTCATGTACCCCGACGATGCCATCGAGCGCGCGGCCTTCGGCCCGGGCGTTGAGGTGCGGATGCGCAACCTCGCCTCGCTCGCCGACCTCTCGCCCAACGACGCGGAGGGCGTGGTCGGGCTGATGATCATGCGCCACACCGTAACCGGCGCGGACATGGACCGCATGCCCTCGCTCAAGACCATCGTGCGCATGGGCGTGGGCTACGACAAGCTCGACCGCAAGGCGGCGGCGGCGCGCGGCATCACCATCTGCAACGTTCCCGACTACGGCACGATGGAAGTGGCAGACCACGCGCTCGCGCTGACGCTCGCACTGCGTCGCGGCATCGCGCTCTACCACGACACCCAGCGCGACGACCCGCCGGCCGCGTGGAAGGCGATCGAGACGCCGGTGATCCGCCGGCTCGACGTGCAAACCTTCGGCGTGCTCGGCCTCGGGCGCATCGGCACCGCGGCGGCGCTGCGCGCGCGCGCCTTCGGTTTCCGCATCGTCTTCTACGACCCGTACCGCCTCAACGGCGCCGACCGCGCGCTGGGCGTGGAGCGCGTGCGCAGTCTCGAGGAACTGCTGAAGCGTTCGGACGTGCTCTCCATCCACACGCCGCTGACGCCAGAGACGCGCAACATGATCGGCGCCAGGGAACTCGCCCTGCTGCCCAATGGCGCGGTGCTGATCAACACCGCGCGCGGACCGATCGTCGATATCGACGCGGTGGAGGGCGCGCTGCGTTCCGGCCACCTCGCCGGCGCCGGGCTCGACGTGATCCCGGTCGAGCCGGTCGCCGAGCCCGCGCCCAGGCTCGTCGCCGCCTATCGCGCGCGGGAGAAATGGCTCGCCGGGCGGCTGATCATCACCCCCCACGCCGCGTTTCACGATCCGGAATCCTGGCACGACATCCGCGTAAAGTCGGCGGAGACGATGGCCGCGGCCCTCGCCGGTAAGCCCCAGAACGTCATCGGCCCCGACGATTTCTGACCCAAGGCGGCGCGGGCGGCGGCGCGATTGACGCACGCTGGCCCGCGCCGCAGGCTGGACGCGAGGAGAAACGGCCATGGCACATGACGACAAGAGCGCGGCGAAGCGGCTGCGCAGCCGGCGTTGGTTCGACGACCGCAACGATCCCGGCATGACCGCGCTCTACATCGAGCGCTACCTCAATTTCGGCCTCACGCGCGAAGAACTGCAAGGCGGCAAGCCGGTCATCGGCATCGCCCAGACCGGCTCCGACCTCTCGCCCTGCAACCGCCACCATCTCGACCTCGCGCACCGCGTGCGCGACGGCATCCGCGACGCCGGCGGCATCCCGCTGGAATTCCCCACTCACCCCATTCAGGAAACGGGCAAGCGCCCCACCGCGGCGCTCGACCGCAACCTCGCCTACCTCTCGCTCGTCGAGGTGCTGCATGGCTACCCGCTCGACGGCGTGGTGCTGACCACCGGCTGCGACAAGACCACGCCTGCCTGCCTGATGGCGGCGGCGACGGTGAACATCCCCGCGATCGTGCTCTCGGGCGGGCCGATGCTGGACGGCTGGCACAAGGGCAAGCTCGCCGGCTCCGGCACCGTGGTTTGGGAGGCGCGCAAGCTGCATGCCGAGGGCAAGATCGACTGGGAGGAGTTCATGACCATGGTCGCCTCCTCCGCGCCCTCCGTGGGGCACTGCAACACCATGGGTACGGCGCTTTCGATGAACTCGCTGGCCGAGGCGCTGGGCATGTCCCTGCCCGGCTGCGCCGCGATCCCCGGGCCGTACCGCGAGCGCGGGCAGATGGCCTTCGAGACCGGGCGGCGCATCGTCGCCATGGTGCACGAGAACCTGCGGCCCTGCGACATCATGACGAAGGCCGCGTTCGAAAACGTGGTGGTGACGGCGGCCGCACTCGGCGCCAGTTCCAACTGCCCGATCCACATGGTCGCGATCGCGCGGCACATGGGCGTGGATCACACGCTCGACGACTGGCAGCGCCTCGGGCCCGAGATCCCGCTGCTGGTCGATTGCCAGCCCGCCGGTCGTTTCCTCGGCGAGCGCTTCCACCGCGCCGGCGGCGTGCCCGCCGTGATGAGGGAACTGCTCACCGCTGACAAGCTGCACGGCAACGTCATGACGGTCACCGGCCGCACGCTCGAGGAGAACCTGGCCGGCCTGCCCGAGCCCGACCGCGAGGTGATCCGCCCCTACAACACCCCGCTCAGGGAAGAAGCCGGCTACGTCGTGCTCTCCGGCAACCTGTTCGACAACGCGGTCATCAAGACCAGCGTCATCGACGAGGAGTTCCGCGCCCGCTTCCTCTCCAACCCCGCGCGTCCCAACGTGTTCGAGGGGCGCGCCGTGGTGTTCGAGGGGCCAGAGGACTACCACGCCCGCATTGAGGATCCCGCACTCGACATTGGCGAAGATTCGCTGCTGGTCATCCGCAACTGCGGCCCGGTCGGCTATCCCGGCAGCGCCGAGGTCGTGAACATGCAGCCGCCTGCCGCCCTGCTGAAGCGCGGCATCTCCGCCCTGCCGACGATGGGCGACGGGCGGCAGAGCGGCACCTCCGGCTCACCCTCCATCCTCAACGTCTCGCCGGAGGCCGCCGTGGGCGGCGGGCTGGCGCTGCTGAAAACCGGCGACCGGGTGCGGATCGACCTCAACACGCGCCGCGTCGACGTGCTGCTCGCGGACGGCGAGCTGGAGGCGCGCCGTGCCGCCTGGACGCCGCCGAAGCTCGACCACAAGACGCCCTGGGAGGAGATCTACCGCTCCATGGTGGGTCAGCTTGGCTTGGGCGGGTGCCTGGAGCCGGCGACGCTCTATCTCAACATCCTCGAGACGCGCGGCGAAAGCCGCCATAACCACTGACCGCCGCCATGAACAACACGCTTTCCGGCAAGCGGGCCTTCGTCACCGCCGCCGCCCAGGGCATCGGCCGCGCCACGGCGCTCGCCTTCGCCGAGGCGGGGGCGGAGGTGATCGCGACCGACATCGCGGCAGCGAAGCTCGCGACGCTGAAACACAAGCGGTTGCGCGTGGCGGCACTCGACGTGCTCGACGGGCCGGCGGTGGTCGCGGCCGCCCGGCACACGGGCCCGATCGACATCCTGTTCAACTGCGCCGGCTTCGTGCACCAGGGCACAATTCTGGACGCGCGCGAGGAGGAGTGGGATTTCGCCTTCGACCTCAACGTGAAGTCGATGTTCCGCACCATCCGCGCCTTCCTGCCCGGCATGCTGGAGCGCGGGGGCGGCACCATCATTAACATGGCCTCGGTGTGCAGCTCGGTGAAAGGCCTGCCCAACCGCGCGATCTACGGCACAACCAAAGCGGCGGTGATCGGGCTCACCAAGCAGGTCGCGGCCGACTGCGTCACCAAGGGCGTGCGCTGCAACTGCATCTGCCCCGGCACGGTGGCGAGCCCGTCGCTGGTCGAGCGCATCGAGGCGAACGCGGCCGCGGCCGGCAGCGTCGAGGCGGCGCGCGCCGCCTTCGTCGCCCGCCAGCCCATGGGCCGGCTCGGCACGCCGGAGGAGATCGCGGACATGGCGCTCTACCTTGCCTCCGACGCCGCCACCTTCGTCACCGGCCAGGCGCTGGTGATCGATGGGGGCCTCACGCTGTAATCCGCGCGGCCACCATCCAGGGCTCCGCGCATCATTGGTTTGAAGGGGACAACGACATGAAGCTGCTTCGCTATGGTCCGGCCGGCGCCGAAAAGCCGGGCATGCTCGATCGCGAGGGGAAGCTGCGGGATCTGTCAGCGCATCTGCGCGATATCGACGCCAGCACCGTCTCGCCTGCCAGCCTGGCGAAGCTGGCGGCCCTCGACCCGGCAAGCCTGCCGCTGGTGGCTGGCAGCCCCCGGCTCGGCCCCTGTGTCGCCAGGCCGCTCAATTTCATGTGCATCGGCCTCAATTACGCCGACCACGCGGCCGAGACCGGAGCCGCGATTCCCAAGGAGCCGATCATCTTCCTCAAGTCGCTCGGGGCCTATTCCGGCCCCAATGACGACGTGAGGATTCCGCGCGGCTCCACCAAGACCGATTGGGAAGTGGAACTCGGTATCGTCATCGGCAGTACCGCACGCTATGTGACGGAGGCCGAGGCGATGGCACATGTCGCCGGCTACTGCGTCGTCAACGATGTCAGCGAGCGCGAGTTCCAGATCGAGCGCGGCGGCACCTGGGACAAGGGCAAGGGATGCGACACGTTCGGCCCCACCGGGCCGTGGCTGGTGACGAAGGACGAGGTTCCAGACCCGCAGAATCTGCGGCTCTGGACCGAGGTGGATGGTGTGCGCATGCAGGACGGCTCGACGAAGACCATGATCTTCAACGTCGTGCAGATCGTGAGCTACGCGAGCCACTTCATCACGCTGCATCCAGGCGACGTGATCGCGACAGGCACGCCGCCGGGCGTCGGGATGGGCAAGAAGCCGACGCCAATCTTCCTCAAGCCCGGGCAGACAATGCGGCTGTCCGTCGAGGGCCTGGGCGTGCAGACACAGAGGGTCGTCGCGGCGTGATCCCTGGCGGGCGGCTCACCGCCGCCCGCGCATTGCTGCTGTTGATCGCCTGCTCGACGCTGGCGCGGCTGGTCTTCGCCGCCACGACCGGCCTCGGCGTCGATGAGAGCTACATGGTCTCGGCGGCCCGGGTGCCGGCATGGGGGTATTTCGACCATCCGCCACTCGCCTGGTGGATGGTCACGGCCGCGGCGCGGCTCGCGGGCAGCGAGGCGTCGCCGGTCGTGCGCGCGCCGTTCATCCTGCTCTTCGCGCTCTCCACCTGGCTGATGGCGCGCTTCACCCACGACCTCGCGAGCGGCGAGGAGGAGGCCCGGCGCTGGGCGGGCGTACAGGCGGCGGCATGGTTCAACCTCGCGCCTCTGTTTGGTGTCGCCACGGGAACCTGGGTGCTGCCCGATGGGCCGCTGATCGCGGCCTTGCTCGGCTCCGGGGTCCTGTTCCTGCGCGCGCTGGACACCGGCAAGCTCGCCTGGTGGCTCGGCGCCGGCGCGGTGCTCGGGCTCGCGGCGGACGCCAAATATTCCGCGCTGCTGCCGGCGCTCGGCGTGCTGTTCTACCTCGCCACGTTTCCGGCGGGCCGGCGCTGGCTGCGCCGGCCGCATCCGTGGCTCGCTGCGGCCGTGTCGCTGGTCGTCTTCGCGCCGGTCGTCTGGTGGAACGCGCGCCACCACTGGGCGAGCTTCGCCTTCCAGGGCGGGCGCGCGGACGGGCACCATTTCAACCTGCTGGGCCCCATCCTGCTGCTCGGCAGTGGCCTCGGGCTGTTGCTGCCCTGGACATGGTGGTGGATCGTCCGCCGCCTGCCACGTGCCTGGCGCAACGTCCGCTGGCGGCTTTGCGTCGGCATCGCGGTGCCGTCGGTGGGGTTGTTCGCGCTGGTGGCCCTGTTCTCGCGCGGCGTGCTCGTGCACTGGCCGGCACCGGGCTACCTGTTCCTGATCCCGCTCGTGGGCCTGATGCCGCCGCCCACCCAGCGCGTCTGGCTCGGCCGGAGCGCGGCGCTTCTCGGCGTGCTCGTCGTGGGCTGGGTGATCGTCGTGCACGCCGCGGTGCTTCCGCAGCGCGCGCGGCTGCACGTGACGGACTGGCACGGGCTGCGCGCGCAGCTCGCGGACCGTGGCCTGCTGCACCGGCCGAACACCATCATGGCGGGCACGAACTGGATCGTGACCGGCAAGGTCGCGCGCGCGCTGGGCCCAGGCACGCGCACGCTCTGCTTCAACCTCGATTGCCGCGAATTCTCTTTCTGGCCGGACGCCCTGCGGCCCGGCACGCGCAACAATTTCGGGCATGACGTGCTGCTGATCGCGCCAGGCATGGGCATCGGCAGCATCATCTCGACCTATGGCGATCTGTTCCGACGTTTCACCATTCTGCGCCCGGTCACGATCGAGGCCGCGGGAGGGCACACCGTGGTACCGCTCTACATTGGGCACGATCTGAGGAAGTGGCCGTAGGTAGGGCGGCCCCGCCCAGCCTACATCGTCGCGCCGAGCGTCCATGGCGCGAACTCATCGGCGCCGAAATCGAAGCTCTCGCTCTTGGTCCGCTCACCCGAGGCAACCCGCAGCATCAGATCGAAGATGCGCTCGCCGCAGGCCGCGACACTCTCGTCACCATCGGCGATGGTGCCGCAGTTCACGTCCATGTCCTCCTCCATGCGGCGGAACATCGGCGTGTTGGTGGCGAGCTTGATGGAGGGAGCCGGCTTGCAGCCGAACACGCTGCCGCGCCCGGTGGTGAAGCAGACGAGGTTCGCCCCGCCCGCGACCTGGCCGGTCGCCGCCACCGGGTCGTAGCCGGGCGTGTCCATGAACACAAAGCCCTGCGCCTTCACCTCCTCGGCATAGGCGACGACATCGACAAGGTTGGTGCTGCCGGCCTTGGCCATGGCGCCGAGCGACTTTTCGAGGATGGTGGTGAGCCCGCCCGCCTTGTTGCCGGGCGAGGGATTGGCGTTCATCTCGGCCCCCTCGCGGCGCGTGTAATCCTCCCACCAGCGCATCAGGCCGACGAGCTTCTCGCCCACCTCGCGGCTTACCGCGCGGCGCGTGAGCAGGTGCTCGGCGCCATAGGTCTCCGGCGTCTCCGAGAGGATCACCGTGCCGCCATGCCGCACGAGCAAGTCACTCGCCGCCCCCAGCGCCGGGTTCGCGGTGATGCCGGAATACCCGTCCGAGCCGCCGCATTGCAGCGCCACCGTGAGATGCGACGCCGGCACGCTCTCGCGGTGGGCCTTGTTGGCGTCCGCCAGCGCCTCGCGCACGAAGGCGATGCCGGCTTCCACCGTCTTGCGCGTACCGCCCATCTCCTGGATGTCCATGGCGCGCAGCCGCCCGGCGAGCCTCTGCTCCTGCACCAGGCCGCCGAGCTGGTTCACCTCACAGCCGAGGCCGAGCACGATCACGGCAGCGAAATTCGGGTGCCGCGCATAGCCGCCGAGCGTGCGGCGCAGCAGCGCCAGCGGCTCGTTCTGCGTCATGCCGCAACCGGTCTTGTGCGTCAGCGCCACCACGCCATCGACATCGGGATAATCCGCCAGCGGATCGGCGCCGCCGAACGGGCTGCGCCGGAACGCATCGGCAACGAGCTGCGCCACGTGGGCGGAACAATTGACGCTGGTCAGGATGCCGACGTAGTTGCGCGTGGCGACCCGCCCGTCCGGCCGCCGGATGCCCATGAATCGCGCCGGCTGGTCAACATAGGCGGTCGGGCGCGCATCCACGCCCCAGGCATAGTCCCGGGCGAAATCGCCCATCGCGCAGTTGTGCACGTGCACGTGCTCGCCGGGCGTGATCGTCTGCGTCGCGAAGCCGATGATCTGCCCGTAGCGGCGGATCGGCTCGCCCGCGGCATGCGCCCGCACCGCGACCTTGTGCCCGGCCGGGATGCGCGAAGCCGCGGTGACGCCCGCGACCTCGGTTCCCGGCAGCAGCGTGGCACGGGCGATGACGACGCCGTCATCGTCATGCAGACGGATGAAAAGCGGCGGCGCCATCACGTGTACCCCTTATCGAGTTGGGCCCCTTTCGACTCAGGCGATGCCCTTGCTGCCCTTGCGTGTCTCGGCCACCGCCGCCCGCGCCGCCATCGCCATCAGCCCGCTGTCATTGGCGATGGTGACGAGGCGGAAGCCCATGCCGATCGCGCGCGCGGCATAGGCGGCACCGCCGGTGTGGATACCGGCATGGATGCCGCGCTTGCCGCATTCCTTGATGATCTTGTCGTAGATCTTGAGGATCTCCGGCTCCTCGCGGTCGAGCTTGGGCACGAGCCC
>DAHUXX010000208.1 GCA_027306955.1 Acetobacteraceae bacterium
AGGCCAAGCGCCGCGTCATCGTGAAGAACGACGAGACCGCGGAGGAGACGGAATACCTGATCCCCAAGGGCAAGCACGTCTCGGTGCAGGAGGGCGATTTCGTCCGCCGCGGCGACCCGCTGGTCGATGGACCGCGCGTGCCGCACGACATCCTCAAGGTGCTCGGCGTCGAAGCCCTGTCCGACTACCTGGTGAACGAAATCCAGGACGTCTATCGGCTGCAAGGCGTGAAGATCAACGACAAGCACATCGAGGTGGTGGTCCGCCAGATGCTGCAAAAGGTGGAGATCCTCGATCCGGGCGACACCACGTACCTAGCGGGTGAGCAGGTCGACCGGCTGGAGTTCGAGGCGGAGAACGAGAAGCGTACCGCCGAGGGCGAGCGGCCGGCCACCGCGATGCCGGTGCTGCAGGGCATCACCAAGGCGAGCCTGCAGACCTCCTCCTTCATCTCTGCCGCCTCCTTCCAGGAGACGACGCGGGTGCTGACGGAGGCGGCGACCGCGGGCAAGACGGACGGGCTCTCCGGCCTCAAGGAGAACGTCATCGTCGGCCGCCTGATCCCGGCCGGCACGGGCAGCGTGATGAACAAGCTGCGCTCGATCGCCTCGGGCACCGGCACCGGCACGGGCCTTGGCCGGGACCGCCCGGCGCCGGCGCTCGGGCAGGATGTCGCCGCCGAATAGGGCGGCATTCGAGAGCTTGCATGGAAGGCCGGCGGTGGGAGCATCGCCGGCCTTTCTCTTTTCTGGCTTTCACGCTTGACGCGGCCGGGGGGGTAGGCTACCTCGCCGCCCTCGGCCGTCCCCGTCCAGGGCGCGGCCGTCGTTTCGTGATGGCCCCAACGCTCGCGGCGCCGCCTTCCCCCAGGAGAGTCCAGGGGGGAAGCCTAGGCCGCCTGCATGCCTCGCCCGCCGGGTGCGAACCCGAGCGGTCGCAGCGCTTGGGGTGACTCGGCGGCGGCGTCAGGGGCGAACGGCAACAGGAATGCGCGGAAACGATTTAGCGACGCGGGAGTGACAAGGGCGAATGCCGACGATCAACCAGCTGATTGCGAAGGGGCGCGAGCCGGCGGCGAAGCGCAACAAGGTGCCGGCGCTGCAGGGCTGCCCGCAGAAGCGCGGCGTCTGCACCCGCGTCTACACCACGACGCCGAAGAAGCCGAACTCGGCGCTGCGTAAGGTCGCCAAGGTGCGGCTCACCAACGGCTACGAGGTGGTGAGCTACATCCCGGGCGAGGGGCACAACCTGCAGGAGCACTCGGTGGTGCTGATCCGCGGCGGGCGCGTGAAGGACCTGCCGGGCGTGCGCTATCACATTCTGCGCGGCGTGCTGGACACGCAGGGCATCGCCAAGCGGCGCCAGCGGCGCTCGCTGTACGGCGCCAAGCGACCGAAGTGAGGAGCGGGCGATGAGCAGGCGGCACCGCGCGGTCAAGCGCGAGATTCTTCCCGACGCGAAGTTCGGCGACGTCGTGATCAGCCGTTTCATGAACGCGCTGATGTACGACGGGAAGAAGAGCGCGGCGGAGGGCATCGTCTACGGCGCGCTTGACGTGATGCGCCGGCGCGGCGGCGGCCAGGCGGACCCGGTTCGCCTGTTCCACGAGGCGCTGGACAACGTGAAGCCGGCGGTCGAGGTGCGCAGCCGGCGCGTCGGCGGCGCTACCTACCAGGTGCCGGTCGAGGTGCGTACCGAGCGGCGCCAGGCGCTGGCGATCCGCTGGATCATCGATGCGGCGCGCAAGCGCGGCGAGCACACGATGCAGGACCGGCTGTCCAACGAGCTGATGGACGCCGTGAACAACCGGGGCGCTGCGGTGAAGAAGCGCGAGGATACCCACCGGATGGCCGAGGCCAACAAGGCCTTCAGCCACTACCGCTGGTAAGACGCTAGCACAGTGAGACGAGCCGGCCGCAAGGCCGGGAAGACGGTTCAATAATCCCCAAGCGCCGCTGAGGCGGACACGGAGAAGACGATGGCGAAGTCGAAATTCGAGCGGACCAAACCGCACTGCAACATCGGCACGATCGGCCATGTTGACCATGGCAAGACGTCGCTGACGGCCGCCATCACGAAGGTGCTGGCGAAGACCGGCGGTGCCACGTTCACGGCCTATGACCAGATCGACAAGGCCCCGGAAGAGCGCGCCCGCGGCATCACGATCTCGACCGCGCATGTCGAGTACGAGACGCAGAAGCGCCACTACGCGCACGTCGACTGCCCCGGCCACGCCGACTACGTGAAGAACATGATCACCGGTGCCGCGCAGATGGACGGCGCGATCCTGGTGGTCTCCGCGGCCGACGGCCCGATGCCGCAGACGCGCGAGCACATCCTGCTCGCCCGCCAGGTTGGCGTGCCGGCGCTCGTCGTGTTCCTGAACAAGGTGGACATGGCGGACCCCGACCTGCTCGAGCTCGTCGAGCTTGAGGTGCGCGAGCTGCTCTCCTCCTACCAGTTCCCCGGCGACGAGATCCCGATCATTAAGGGCTCGGCGCTGTGCGCGCTCGAGGATCGCGAGCCGGAGATCGGCGAGAAGGCGATCCTGAAGCTGATGGAGGCGGTCGACTCCTACATCCCGCAGCCGGAGCGCCCGAAGGACATGCCGTTCCTGATGCCGATCGAGGACGTGTTTTCGATTTCCGGCCGCGGTACGGTGGTGACGGGGCGCGTCGAGCGCGGTGTGGTGAAGGTGGGCGACGAAGTCGAGATCGTCGGCCTGCGCGACACCACGAAGACCACGGTCACCGGTGTCGAGATGTTCCGCAAGCTGCTCGACCAGGGTGAGGCGGGCGACAACATCGGCGCGCTGCTGCGCGGCACGAAGCGTGAAGAGGTGGAGCGCGGGCAGGTGCTCGCGAAGCCGGGCTCGATCACGCCGCACAAGAAGTTCAAGGCCGAGAGCTACATCCTCACCAAGGAAGAGGGCGGCCGCCACACGCCGTTCTTCACCAACTACCGGCCGCAGTTCTACTTCCGTACGACGGACGTCACCGGCATCGTTCACCTGCCCGAGGGCACGGAGATGGTGATGCCCGGCGACAACGTATCGATGGACGTGGAGCTGATCCAGCCGATCGCGATGGACGAGGGCCTGCGCTTCGCCATCCGCGAGGGTGGCCGCACGGTTGGCGCCGGCGTCGTCGCCAAGATCGTCGCCTAAGCCAAGGGGATCGGGGCCGCCGCCATGGACAACCAGAATATCCGCATTCGCCTCAAGGCGTATGACCACAGGGTGCTCGACAACAGCACCAAGGACATCGTCAACACTGCGAAACGGACTGGTGCGCGGGTGCGCGGCCCCATTCCGCTGCCGACGCATATCGAACGCTTCACCGTGAACCGCTCGCCGCACGTCGACAAGAAGAGCCGCGAGCAG
>DAHUXX010000216.1 GCA_027306955.1 Acetobacteraceae bacterium
CGCGCCAGTCGAGCATCAGCGCGTCGTCGAAGCCCTGCGCCTCGGCAGCGTGCTTGGAGAGCGTGCCGATCATGTAGAGCCCCGCGGCCTTCGACGCGGTGGGCGCCGTCTCCGGGTGCGGGCGCTTCCACTCCGCGAGCCCGAGCCGCACGCCTTTCATGCGGTTGTCGCCGAACAGGTTGGGCCACGCCCAGGTGGCGATGGCGAGATGGATCCTGGTCTGCTGCGCCGAGACCGAGAGCTGCTCGGCGCCGCGCCACGCGATCGGGCGGACATAGGCGTCCGTGAGGCCGTTGGCCCTCACCACCGCCATGCACGCCGCGTCGATCTGCTCGGCGGTCCAGGGAATCTCGAAGCCGAGGATACGCCCGGAGTTCAGCAGCCGCTCGGTGTGCATGCGCAGGCGGAAGATGTTGCCCGCATAGGCGCGTTCCCCTTCGAACACGCCCGAGGCATAGTGCAGCCCATGCGAGAGGACGTGCAGCTTGGCCTCGCGCCACGGCACCATGACACCGTCGAGCCAGATCTGTCCGTCACGATCGTCGAAAGGAACCAGGGCCATGGCGCATCCTCCTTGTAACTTTATTGCGCGTCTTGACAGGAACGTATAATTTCGCTCGGTACACGTCAACAATCCTGACCAAAACTCCAAGTATGCCAGCCATGCCGGAAACCACCACCACCGCCTCCCCCGCCGCCCCGCCCGCGCATCCGCCGGCCGGCGCCGGGCTGCTCTACCTGCGCGAGGAGGAGCTGCGCGCCGCGCAGGACCTGCTGTTCTTCGCCTATCGCGACTTTACCGGAGCCGCGGATTCGATGCTGGAGGAGCTTGGCTTCGGCCGCGCGCACCATCGCGCCCTGCACTTCATCGGCCGTCACCCAGGCCTCGCCGTCAGCGACCTGCTCGGCATTCTGCGCATCACCAAGCAGTCGCTCGCCCGCGTGCTCGGCCTGCTGATCGAGAAGGGGCTGGTCGAGCAGCGCCCGGGCCGCGACGATCGCCGCCAGCGCCTGCTCTATCTCACGGAATCAGGCCGCGCGCTGGAACGCCAGGTGTTCGAGCGGCAGCGCGAACGGCTCGCCAAAGCCTACCGGGAAGCCGGGCCACAGGCTGTCGAGGGTTTCCGCCGCGTGCTTCGCGGCATCGCCGACGAACACGGCCGCGCCTGGCTCGACCGCGCCGAACGCCCCAACCGCCCCTGAAGCCGACGCGGATGAGCCGAACGTCGACGAGGACAGGATGAGCGGGGCCGCGGCGGACGATGAGGTGCTGGTCCTGGTCGTGGACGACGATCAGCGGTTGCGTACGCTCCTCGCGCGCTACCTCGCCGAGCACGGGTTCCGCATCGTCACCGCCGAAAACGCGGCGGAGGCGCGGGCCAGGCTCGCGGTGATCGAGCCCGAGGCGATGGTGCTCGACATCTCCATGCCGGGCGAGGACGGGCTCTCGCTCACGCAGTCGCTGCGCGCCGGCCGCGCGCGCGTCCCGATCCTGCTGCTGACCGCGCGCGGCGCGCCGGAGGACCGCATCGCCGGCTTCGAGGCCGGGGCGGACGATTATTTGCCGAAGCCTTTCGAGCCGCGGGAACTGCTGTTGCGCCTGCGCGCGCTGGTCCGTCGCACCAGCCAGGTCGCCGCCGAACCGCCCGCCAACGTACGGCTCGGTGCGTTGACCTTCGACGCGGCGCGCGGCGAGCTGACCGGCCCGGCCGGCGCGGTGCGGCTCACCGGCGGTGAGGCGGCACTGCTCGGGGAACTGGCACGCCATGCCGGCGAGGCGCTGTCACGCGAGGCGATCGCCGCGGCGCTGGGCATGGACGAGTCCAGCGAGCGCGCGATCGACGTGCAGGTGACGCGGCTCCGGCGCAAGATCGAGTCCGACCCGCGCGAGCCGCGCTTCCTCTTCACGGTGCGCGGCCGCGGCTACGTGCTCAAGCCCGGCGCCTAGAGAGTGGGCGAATGAACGACTTGGGTTTCGATCCGGAACGCCTTGGCGCCTTCCTGCGCGCGCGCCTTGCCGACGTCGCCGGCACGCCGCGCCTCGCGCGCATCGGCGCCGGGCAGTCCAACCCCACCTTCCTGCTCGACATCGGCGAGCGCCGCCTGGTGCTGCGCAAGAAGCCGCCGGGAGAAATCCTGCCCTCCGCCCATGCCGTCGAGCGCGAGGCGCGCGTGCTCCAGGCGCTGGCCGGCAGCGCGGCGCCAGTGCCGCCGGTCGTGCTGGTCGAGCACGGCAGCGATGTCGTCGGCACGCCATTCTACGTTATGGAGCGGCTGGAGGGCCGCGTCATTTCGGACAACGCGATGCCCTCGGTGCCAAGGGCCGAGCGGCGCGCCATGTTCGAGGCCATGGCCGCGACCCTGGCCGCGCTTCACGAGCTCGACTGGCGCGCGCTCGGCCTCGGCGACTACGGCCGGCCGGAGGGCTATTACGCCCGCCAGGTCGCGCGCTGGACGCGGCAGTGGCAGGCACAGCGGTTCCGCGACCTGCCCGGCCTCGAACGCCTCGCCGCCTGGGTGGGCGAGCACCTGCCGCCGGACGATGGTGTCGCCGCGCTCTGCCACGGCGATTTTCGCCTCGGCAACCTGATGTTCCACCCCACGCAGCCGCGCGTCGTCGCGGTGCTGGACTGGGAGCTTTCGACCATCGGCCATCCGCTGGCGGACCTCGCCTATTCGGCGCTGGCCTGGCGCAGCTTGCCCTCACAGTTCCAGGGCCTCGCGGGCCTCGACCTCACCGCGCTCGGCCTGCCGGCGGAGGCCGACTATCTCGCTGCCTATGATGGCGCGCGCCGCACGCCGGCCCCCGCCCTTACCCCGTTCCACCACGCCTTCGCGGCGTTCCGCTTCGCCGTGATCCTGGAAGGCGTCGCCGCACGGGCCCGTGCCGGCAACGCAGCCGCCGCGGATGCGGCGCTGGTGGGCGAGTTGTCGCGGGATTTCGCCGCGATCGGGCTCGCCGCCATCGATTGATCCGCCGCCCCTTGCCAAGCAGCTCACGTTGCGTTTCGAGTCGGGAAAACGCGCTGGGAGCCATCTTATGAACCGCCGAGTCTTCGCCGCCCTGCTGCTCCCCAGCCTGCTGCTGGTCGCCGGCTGCACACCCGGCGCCGACCTCAAGCCACTGCCGGATGCGCGCCCCACGGCCTACCGGCTCGGCCCCGGCGATCAGATCCGCATGCTGACTTATGGCGAGGACGCGCTCTCCGAGATCTTCCGCGTCAACGCCGAGGGCAACATCTCCGTCCCGCTGCTCGGCGACGTGCGCGCGGCCGGCCTCACCACCGACCAGCTCGCGACCGAGGTCTCGCAGATCCTGGCCAGGCGCGACCTGATGAAGGGCGCCGTGATCGCTGTCGAGGTCGTCGCGCATCGCCCGATCTTCGTGCTCGGCGAGGTCAACAAGCCCGGCCCCTACCCGTACCAGCCCGGCATGACGGTGCAGCAGGCCGCGGCGCTGGCCGGCGGCTACACCTACCGCGCCTTCAAGCCCTATGTGGAAGTGACGCGCAAAATCCATGGCCACGAGGTCGAGGGTAAGCTGAGCCCGCTCTCCACGGTGCTGCCCAACGACACCATCACCATCCTCGAGCGTTATTTCTGACGCCGCCGGCGCGCCCGCCGCGATGCTGCTGGAGCGCGCCGAATACGCCGACCTCGCCGACCTCGCGGCGCACCGCGAGGCATGCTGGCATGGACAGCGCGAGTACATGCTTGCGCGCTCGGCGTTGCACCGCCGGGCCTGGGACGGCCGCGCGCCGCCCGCGCGGCTCGCGGCCCTCGCCGAACTGCCGCTGATCGACAAGGAGGCATTGCGCGCGAGCCAGCGCGAGCACCCACCCTTCGGTGACTATCTCGCGGCCCCGCCGGAGCGCATCGCGCGCGTGCACCGCACCTCCGGCACCACCGGCACGGCGATGAACCTGGCACTTTCCTCCGCCGACGCGCACCAGACCGCGGTCGTCGGCGCCCGCGCGCAGTCCGCTGCCGGCCTCGGGCCCGGCCACCGCGTCGTCCACTGCCTCAACTACCGGCTCTGGATGGGCGGCTACACCGACCACGCGACATTGGAGGCGACGGGGGCAGCCGTCGTGCCCTTCGGCGTCGGCGAATCCTCGTTGCTGATCCGTACGATACGCGAGCTCGGCGTCACCGCGATCTCCTGCACGCCCTCCTACCCCGCGGTGCTGGAGCGCACGATCGCCGAGCATTTCCCGGGCCTTAGGCCGCACGATCTGGGTCTCAAGCTCGGCCTTTTCGGCGGCGAGCCGGGGCTCGACGATCCCGCCTTCCGTGTGCGCCTCGCCGCCACCTGGGGCTTCGCGCCGCGCAACGCCAACTATGGCGTGAGCGACGTGTTCTGCAATTTCGCCGGCCAGACGGAGCAGGACGATGACCTCCACTTCATGGCGCTCGACGTTCTGCATCCGGAACTGATCGAGCCCGCAAGCGGCGACGTTCTGCCCTGGCGCGAGGGCGAGCGCGGCGAACTGGTGCTCACCCACGTCTCGCGCGAGTGCCAGCCCCTGGTGCGCTTCCGCACCGGCGACGTGATCGTGCTGACCGGGCTCGGCCGCGCCGCCTGCGGCCGCACCGCGCCGCGCTTCCGCGTCGTCGGGCGCAGCGACGACATGGTGGTGGTGCGCGGCATCAACGCCTTCCCCGTCCAGGTCGCCGCGGTGCTCACCCGCGAGAAGGCGCTCTCCGGCGAATACCGCATCGTGCTCGACGGCCCGCCGCCCTACGACGCCCTGCCGGTGGAGGCGGAACTGGCGGAAGGCCTCCAAGCGGACGCAGGGCTCGCGGAGACGGTGTCCGCCGCGATCAAACGCGCGCTGGGGCTCACAGCCACGGTGCGCCTGCTGCCCTTCGGCGCGCTGCCCCGCACCGAGGGTAAGACGCGGCGCCTGATCAGGAAGGAACGTTCATGACGGCAACGGTACTGACGGAGGACGTGACGGGCGGCGTGCGCATCGTCACGCTGAACCGACCGCAGCGGCTCAATGCCATCACGCCGGCGTTGCTCGACGATCTCGTCGCGGCCCTGCGCGCGGCGGACGCGGCCGAGGCGGTACGCTGCGTGGTGCTGACCGGCGCCGGCCGCGCCTTCTGCGCCGGCGACGACCTCAGGGAGTTCGAGTCCCAGGCACAGAACGGGGCGGCGACGCGTGCCTATATCGAGCGCATCCAGGACGTCACGCGCGCGATGTTGCTCGGCGACAAGCCCATCATCGGCGCCATCCGCGGCTGGGCGGCGGGCGGCGGGCTGGAATGGGTGATCAACTGCGACCTCGCCATCGCTGCCGCCGGCACGCGGTTCTTCTTCCCCGAGGTGGCGCTCGGCGTGTTCGTCACCGGCGGCGTCACCTACCTGCTGCCGCGCCTGGTGGGACTGGCACGGGCGCGCGAGATGATCCTGCTCGGCGAGAAATTCGACGCCGACCAGGCGCACGCGTGGGGTCTGTTGCACAAAGTCGTGTCGGACGCGAAGCTGATGGACGAGGCGCTGGCGCTCGCCCGCCGCATCGCCGCCCTGCCCGCGGGGCCAGTGCGCGCCCTCCGCCGCATCCTCGCCCACCAGGCGGATGCGCTGGCGGTGGCGATGGAGGCGGAGACCGCGGCCACCGTCGCGGGCTTCCTCGACCCCGAATCCGCACGCCGCGCCGCCGCGTTCGCCAGGCGCTGAGCCGCGTGCCTTACGAGCGGACGGCCCGGCCCTCGTAGAACCATGTGTGCGTGGGCGGGCCGGGAATGGCGCCCTGCGCCAAGTAGGTGACGTCGAGCCCCGAGGCCGCGACGAGCGCATCGATGCGCCGGTTGAGATGGCAGCCGCCGGCTATGCAGCCCCAGGGCCGGTCCAGCCGGTCCTGCCAGCGGGCCACGCGCGGGGAGGGCGCGCGACCGTGCTCGACGAACAGCAGCGAACCCCCTGGGCGCAGCACCCGCCGCGCCTCGGCCAGCGCCCGCGCCGCGTCGGGGACGGTGCACAGCGTCCAGGTGGTGACGACGGTATCGATGCCCCCGTCCTCGATCGGCAGCGCCTCGGCGGAACCTTCGAGCAGCTTGACGGACCGCCCGCCGACGCGACGCCGCGCCATCGCCAGCAGCTCGGGCGAGGGATCAATCCCGATCACCTCGCGCACCGCGGGCCCGTAATGCGCGAGGTTGAGGCCGGAACCGATGCCGAGCTCGAGCACCCGCCCCTCCGCCGCCCCCGCGACGCGTGCGCGAAAGGGCGTGGCCAACCGGGCCTTCATCGCCGCGTCGAGCAGCAACGGCAGCACGTGGCGTGAATAAAAGCTCACCGCGAGGCTTGCTGGCTCGGCCCCGCGCGGCGCAGCGCGTCCAGCACCACGCCCGGGGTCAGCAGTTCCGGCAGCGCGATCCCGGCGGGAGCGCCGGGCCCGTAAACCACGTCGAGCGGCACGCCGAAGCGGCGGAAATGCGCGAGATAGGCGCCGATCGCGGGGTTCGGCCGGGTCCAGTCCGCCTGCATCGCCACGAGGTTCGGCGCGCGCAGCTTCCCCGCCACCGGTGCCTGGTCCAGCACCGCGATCTCGTTGACCTTGCAGGTGAGGCACCACGCGGCGGTGACGTTGACGAACACGGTCTTGTTCGCGGCAACCAGCGCCGGGATCGCCTGCGGATCGAAGCGCCGCCACGCGGTAGCGCCGTGCGCGACCGGCCGGTACAGCGCCGGCGCGAGGAGGGCGAGCAACGCCGCGACGAGGGCGCCGCCGATGGCATAGCGCGGCCGCCAGGCAAGTAACGCCAGCAGCACCGTGAGCGCCGCCGCGGCGAGCAGCGCCGCGCGCGGTCCCGCCTCGAAGGAAAGCACCCAAAGCAGCCAGGCGCTGGTGCCGACGAGCCCGACGCCGAAGACGCGCCGAAGCCAGACCATCCAGCGCCCCGGCCGCGGCAGGAAGGAGACGATACCCGGTACGGCCGCTGCGGCGAGGAAGGGCGCCGCCATGCCCAGCCCCATCGCCCCCAGCACCGCCACGATCTCCATCGTGCCGCGGGTGAAGGCGAAGCCCAGCGCCGTTCCGACAAAGGGCGCGGTGCAGGAGGAGGCCAGGACGGTCGCGAACGCCCCGGTGAGGAACGCCCCCCACAGCCCGCCACCGGTGGCTGCAGCGGGACCGGATGCGGACAGCGCGCCGAACTCCAGCGTGTCGAACAGGCCAGCCGCGAACAGCGTGGTCGCCAGCGCCATCGCCGCGAGGAACCAGGGCGACTGGAACTGGATGCCCCAGC
>DAHUXX010000231.1 GCA_027306955.1 Acetobacteraceae bacterium
GGCGCCAGGCCGCGCGCCCGCATCGCTGCGCGCAGCGCGACCGCGTCGGCCCGTCCGCGCGCCGTGAGCGGGCGGGCGTGGTCGGAGGCCTCGCTGGTTTGCGCGACCGCCTTGGCGTGGCGCAGCAGCAGCAGTTGGCGCAGGGCTTGGATCGGTTGCCTCCCTCGTGGTGGCGATCATGGCATGGCGGCGGAACGTTGTCGCGGGGTGCCGGCATGCGATCTCCCGCCGTGCGAGCACGCGGCGTCAAAGCCCGGCCGTCCCGCCATGAGGCCGGGCTAGCGCAACGACGCGTTGATCGTCCCGAGCGCGGCCGAGCCGGGGATCAGCGCCGCGTCGTCGAAGGCATTGAGCGGCCGCGCCGCGGTACCGAGATGCCCGTGCAGGTTGGTCGGATCGGGATCGACATAAAGCAGGCCGGTCACGATCTCGCCCGCGTGGTGGTGGCGCGCGAGGAAGTCGATCGCCGAGGTCCGGTCGGTGGGGTCGTAATCCGCCGCCACTTTGCGCAGCCGCAGCACCGAGCCGTCGTGCTGGGTGACCAGCTCCACCGTGCCCGGCGCCTGCTCCAGCGTGATCGTTTCGCGCCCCGTGATGACGTCGAGGAAGTTCACCGCCTCGTTGTGCTCGCGCACATAATCGAAGCTCTTGGTGGAACCCGCATGGGTGTTGAACGTCACGCAGGGCGAGAGGCAATCGATGAAGGCCGCGCCCGGATGCGTCAGCGCCGCCTCGATCAGCGGCACGAGCTGCGCCTTGTCGCCCGAGAAGCTGCGCGCGACGAAGGTGGCGCCGAGCTGCAGCGCGAGGCCCACCATGTCGATCGCCTCGTCGCCGTTGGCCGCGCCGCGTTTGCTGAGCGCGCCGCGATCCGCGGTGGCGGAGAACTGGCCCTTGGTGAGGCCATAGACGCCGTTGTTCTCGACGATATAGGTCATGTTGACGCCGCGGCGCAGAGCGTGCGCGAACTGGCCGAGCCCGATCGAGGCGGAATCGCCGTCGCCGGAGACGCCGAGATAGATCAGGTCGCGGTTGGCGAGATGCGCGCCGGTGAGAACGCTGGGCATGCGCCCGTGCACGGAGTTGAAGCCGTGCGCTGTGCCGAGGAAGTAGGTCGGCGTCTTCGACGAGCAGCCGATGCCGGAGAGCTTGGCGATGCGGTGCGGCGGCAGCGAGAGGTTGTAGCAGGCGTGGACAATCGCGGCCGAGATCGCGTCGTGGCCGCAGCCGGCGCAGAGGGTGGAGATCGCGCCCTCGTAGTCGCGCCGCGTGAGGCCGAGCTCGTTCTTCGGCAGGTCCGGGTGATGCAGCCTGGGCTTGGGCAGATAGGTCATGGCGCTTTCTCTACACCCCCTGGGGCTGAGATCCGTGGGACTGGGCGCGGCGCAGCGGCGTCACGCGGGCATGGGCCGCGATCTCGCCGACAATGGCGTCGGCGGTGATCGGCGTGCCGTCGTAGTGCAGCACCCGTACCAGGCGGGCGGGATCGATCTCCTCCTCCACCACCAGCAGGCTGCGCAGCTGCGCGTCACGGTTCTGCTCGACGACGAAGACGCGCTCGTGCTCCTGGACGAAACGTTTCACATCCGCATGGAAAGGAAAGGCGCGGACGCGCAGCGCGTCGAGCCCGATGCCCTCGGCCGCAAGCACGTCCAGCGCCTCGTCCATCGCCGGCGCGGTGGAGCCGTAGTAGATCACGCCGAGGCGCGAGCCGCCTGGCGCGTCGCGGCGGATGGGCGCGGGCACCAGGGTGCGGGCGGTCGCGAATTTCTTCAGCAGCCGCTCCATGTTGTCGCGGTAGGCGTCGCCCTCCTCCGTGTAGCGGGCGTAGCGGTCGCGCGACGTGCCGCGGGTGAAATAGGCGCCGCGCGTGGGGTGCGTGCCGGGCCAGGTCCGCCAGGGAATGCCGTCGTCGTCAACGTCGAGGTAGCGGCCGAAGTCGCGGCCGGATTCCAGCATCTCCGCGGTCATCACCTTGCCGCGGTCCATGCGCCGCGTATCGTCCCAGGCGAGCGGGGCAACCAGGCGCTCGTTCATGCCGATGTCGAGGTCGAGCAGCACGAAGACCGGGGTCTGCAGCCGGTCCGCAAGGTCGAAGGCGGCGGCGCCGAGTTCGAAGCACTCGCGCGGATCTTCCGGAAACAGCAGCACGTGCTTGGTGTCGCCGTGCGAGGCATAGGCGCAGGAAAGCACGTCGCATTGCTGCGTGCGCGTGGGCATGCCGGTCGAGGGGCCGGCGCGCTGCACGTCAAAGATCACCGCGGGGACCTCGGCGAAATAGGCGAGGCCGAGGAACTCCTGCATCAGCGAGATGCCGGGGCCAGAGGTGGCGGTGAAGGCGCGCGCGCCGTTCCAGCCGGCACCGATCACCATGCCGATCGAGGCCAGCTCGTCCTCCGCCTGGACGATGGCGTAGCGCTTTTCCTTCGTTTCGGGATCGGTGCGGAACCGCGCGCACCAGCGCTGGTAGGCCTCGGCGAGCGAGGTCGACGGCGTGATCGGGTACCAGGCGCAGGCGGTGGCACCGCCATAGACCGCACCGAGTGCCGCCGCCGAATTGCCCTCGAGGAAAATGCGCTCGCCCACCTTGTCGGCGCGGCGCACCGTGAGCCCGATCGGGCAGGGCAGCGACTTCTCCGCGTGCGCGCGCCCGAGGCGGAAGGCGTGCACGTTGGGCGCGATCAGCTTTTCCTTGGCCTTGAACTGCTCGGCGATGAGCTGCTCGATCGCCGCCGGGTCGATGTCGAGGATGGCCGAGAGCGCGCCGACGTAGAGGATGTTCTTGAACAGCTGGCGCTGGCGCGGGTCCGTGTACTCGGCGTTGCAGATGGCGGTGAGCGGCAGGCCCAGCACCGTGATGTCGTCGCGGAACTTCGACGCCGGCAGCGGGCGCGTGCTGTCGTAGAACAGATAGCCGCCGGGGACGATCCCGCCGACGTCCTTGTCCCAGGTCTGCGGGTTCATCGCCACCATCAGGTCGGTGCCGGCGCGCGCGCCAAGATAACCGGCCTCGGAAACGCGCACCTCGTACCAGGTGGGCAGGCCCTGGATGTTGGAGGGGAAGATGTTGCGCGGCGTCGCCGGCACGCCCATGCGTATGATCGACTGCGCGAACAGCCGGTTGGCCGAGGCCGAGCCGGAGCCGTTGACGTTGGCGAACTTGACGACGAAGTCGTTGACGCGAACCAGCGGTTTCATGCGGCGACAGGCTCCGCCCCGGAATTCATGGTTGGGTGGGTGATGCTCGGAGCCATGGTGCCAACTTGCGCCATGTCGAGCAGGAAGCGCTGCATGTCCCACGCGCCGGTGGGGCAGCGCTCGGCGCACATGCCGCAATGCAGGCAGACATCCTCGTCCTTGACCATGACGCGCCCGGTCTTGAGCCCGTCCGCGACCTGCAGGTCCTGCGTCATGTTGAGCGACGGCGCGTTGAGGCTCTGGCGCAGCACCCGCTCCTCGGCGTCCGCGGTGAAGGTGATGCAGTCGACGGGGCAGATATCGACGCAGGCATCGCACTCGATGCACAGCTTCGGCGCGAACACCGTCTGGATGTCGCAGTTGAGGCAGCGCTGCGCCTCCTTCAACGCGAGGCCGAGGTCGAAGCCGAGTTCCACCTCGGCGCCGATATCGGCCAGCGCCAGCGACTTCTCGCGGTGCGGCACCTTGTAGCGCAGGTCAATGGCGATGGCGTTGTCGTAGCTCCACTCGTGGATGCCCATCTTCTGCGAGACCAGCGTCACGTTCGGCGGCGGGCGGTCCCTGACGTCGCGCCCGGAGAGCAGCAGGTCGATCGAGATCGCCGCCTGGTGCGCGTGCGCCACCGCCCAGATGATGTTCTTGGGCCCGAACGCCGCGTCGCCGCCGAAGAAGACGTTGGGGATGGTGGACTGCATCGTCGTCTCGTCCACCACCGGCATGCCCCAGCGGTCGAACTCGATGCCGATATCGCGCTCGATCCAGGGAAACGCGTTCTCCTGGCCGACGGCGACGAGCACGTCGTCACACGGCATGTCCACGTCCGGCTCGCCCGTGGGGATGAGCTGGCGGCGGCCCTTCGCGTCCCGCTCGGCGCGCACCCTCTGGAAGCGCATGCCGGTGAGCCGGCCGCCCTCGTGCACGTAGGCCAGCGGCACGAGGTAGTTGAGGATCGGGATGTCCTCGCCCATCGCGTCCTCCTTCTCCCAGGGGGACGCCTTCATCTCCTCGAAGCCGGAGCGGACGACGACCGTGACGCTCTCGCCGCCGAGGCGGCGGGCGGAGCGGCAGCAATCCATCGCGGTGTTGCCGCCGCCGAGCACGATCACGCGCCGACCGATCGACGTCGTGTGGCCGAAGGAGACCGAGGCCAGCCAGTCGATGCCGAGATGGATGTTCGCCGCGGCCTCCTGGCGGCCGGGGATATCGAGGTCGCGCCCGCGCGGCGCGCCGGAGCCGACGAACACCGCGTCGTAACCCTCGGCGAGCAGCGATTTCAGCGACGAGATGTACTGCCCGGTGCGGGTCTCGACGCCGAGGCCGGTGATGTAGCCGACCTCCTCGTCGATCACCGATTCGGGCAGGCGGAAGCGGGGGATCTGGCTGCGGATGAAGCCGCCGAGCTGCTGCTCGCCCTCGAAGACGGTGACGGCGTAGCCGGCGGCGGCGAGGTCGCGGGCGCAGGCGAGACTGGCGGGGCCGGCGCCGACGCAGGCGACACGGCGGCCGTTGCCCGGCGCAGGCCTGGGCATCCGGTGCGCGACATCGCCCTTGTTGTCGGCGGCGACGCGTTTGAGCCGGCAGATGGCCACCGGCTCCTCCTCCACCCGGCCGCGGCGGCAGGCGGGCTCGCAGGGCCGGTCGCAGGTGCGTCCGAGGATGCCGGGGAAGACATTGGAATGCCAGTTGACCATGTACGCGTCGGCATTCCGCCCGGCTGCGATGAGGCGGATGTAATGGGGCACCGGCGTATGCGCGGGGCAGGCCCATTGGCAATCCACGACCTTATGGAAGAAGGCGGGATTGCTGACGTTAGTCGGCTGCACGGCAACTCCCTCATGCGGCCGGTTTGCCGGACGCGTTCGCTTGGACAGCGGCCAATATGCCACCCGCGTCCGCCCGCCGGTAGGGGGCTGGACCCGAGCGGCGCGCGCGGCGAACATGCGCCGATGCGCAAGCTACTCGTCCTGCTGTTTATCCTCGTCGCCTTTCCCGCCGCCGCCGCGACGCTCAAGATCTCCACCTGGAACCTCGAATGGCTGACCACCCGCCAGGCGGGCGACCCCCGGCTGCCCAGGGGCGTGCAGCCGCGCACGCAGGAGGACTGGACGGTGCTCGCCGGCTACGCGCACCGGCTCGCCGCGGATGTGGTCGCGTTCGAGGAGGTGGCGAGCCGGCGGGCGGCGGCGCGGCTGTTCCCGCCCGACCGCTACAACGTGGTTATCACGCACGACCCCACGCTGATGCGCGTCGGCTTCGCTATCCGGCGCGGCATCGCGTTCCACCAGAACCCCGACGTGAGCGCACTCGTGCCCTACAAGCATGCCAGGTACCCGCTGCGCAGCGGCGCCGACGTGACGCTGGAACTCGGCGGGCAGCGGCTGCGGCTGCTCGCGGTGCACCTCAAGGCCGGGTGCTGGTACACAAATATCTACTCGCGCCGGTACGCCTGCCGGACGCTGGAGAAGCAGATCCCGGGCCTGCGCCGCTGGATCGCGGAGCGCGACGCGCATGGCACGCCCTTCGTGGTGCTGGGCGATTTCAACCGGGTGATGGACGGGCGCGACCGGTTCCACCGGGCGATGGATCCGCATTACGGCCAGCCGGAAAAGGCCCTGCTGCGCGCGGACGCGGGGATGGAGAACCCGTGCTGGGGCGGCCACCACTTCACCGACCACGTGTTCCTGGGCGGGCCGGCGCGGGGCTGGCTGGTGCCGCACAGCCTGCGCGTGCTGGTGTACCAGCAGACGAACCCGGCATGGAAGGACAGGCTGTCCGACCATTGCCCGGTCTCGGTGCAGCTGAACGTGCCCTGAAGGGGGAATGAAGATGAGTCTGACGGTCTTGGTGACGGGGGCTTCGGCGGGGTTCGGGAGCGCGATCGCGCGGCGCTTCGTGCGCGACGGCCACCGGGTGATCGCGGCGGCGCGGCGGGCTGACCGGCTCAAGGCGCTGGCCGGCGAGCTGGGCCCGGCGGTGCTCCCCTTCCCGCTTGATGTCACGGACGCCGCCGCGGTCGCGGCGCTGCCCGCGGCACTGCCGCAGGCGTGGCGCGCGGTCGACGTGCTGGTCAACAACGCCGGGCTCGCGCTCGGGCTCGACCCCGCCTACCGGGCGAAGCTCTCGGACTGGGAGACGATGCTCGCGACCAACGCCGCCGGGCTGATGCGGGTGACGCACGCGCTGCTGCCGGGGATGGTGGAGCGCAACCGCGGGCACATCGTGAACCTCTCGAGCACCGCGGCGATCTACCCGTATCCCGGCGGCCACATCTACGGCGCGTCCAAGGCGTTCGTGACCCAGTTCAGCCTCAATCTCCGCGCGGACCTGGTCGGCACCAACGTGCGGGTGACGGACCTGGAGCCGGGCCTCGTCGGCGGCAGCGAGTTCAGCGCCGTGCGCTTCGGCGACGCGGCGCGGGCGGCCGCGGTCTATTCCGGCACGACGCCGCTGACGCCGGAGGACATCGCCGAGGCGACTTCCTGGGTGGTGAACCTGCCGGCGCACGTGAACATCAACCGCCTCGAGATGATGCCGACCTGCCAGGCGAGCGGGCCGCTGGTGGTCAAGCGGAAGGAATAAGCGCAGCCAGCACCGGGGCGAGCGGGATCGCGTCCATGCTCGCGGCACCATAGTCCTGCGCGCGCAGAATGGTGTTGCGGGCGCACCAGGGGGCGAATTTCGCCGGGTCCGTGGGGCCGAACAGCGAGACGAGCGCAATGTCCGCCGCCGCCAGCATGTGCCCCCCGCCGCAATCGCCGGCGACCCCGGCCTCGCAACGCGCGGCAAGCGCGATGGTCAGCTCCGGGCCGGCGGGCGCGGTTTCCTGCAACGGCATCGCGGCCCCGGGCACCGCGTCGCGGAAGACGCCGGCGAGGTCCGCCTCGGCGGGGCCGGCGATGGCAACGGGCCGGATGCCGCGCAGGGCGAGCGCACGCGCCAGCTCGATGTGGCGGGCGAGCGGCCAGGCCTTGTGCCGCCCGCCGGCGCCGAGGACGAGCGCCACCCGGCGTTCCTCTCCAGGCAGCAGCGCGGCCGCCCGGGCGCGCGCCGCCGCGGGAAGCTCCACGGCGCCCGAGGCGTCCGGCTTTACTCCGGTCGCGAGTTCCAGCAGCAGCAGCAGGCGCTCGACGACACGCCGCGGGCGGTTGCCGCGCGGCCTGCGATCCGAAAGCCAGTAGCCGGCGGCGGCGGAGACGA
>DAHUXX010000147.1 GCA_027306955.1 Acetobacteraceae bacterium
GATCGAGGCCGCGGCGACGCCGAGCAGGTCCGAGGCGCCGGCGAAGCGCCAGTATTGCAGGGAGAGGCGGAACGGCAGGCCGGCGGCGAGCAGCACCGCCGAGCCCATGGCCAGCGTCCAGAGCGGGCCCACCACATCGCCCAGCGGGTTGGCGAGCCAGCGTGCCAGCGGCACGGCGGCGGCCGCGCGCAGCGCGTCCACCGCCACGTTGAGCGCGATCCGTCGACGGGCGCTAGCCTCGGCCATGGCCGCGCTTCTAGCCCATCGCGCCGGGCGCGGCGAAGGGGTGCAGCGAAGCCCTGCCCAGCCGCCCGCGCGGAGCGGGGCTCAGCTCCAGTCGGGAACCGCGGGAACGCGCAGCGTCTCGAACTCGGGCAGGTCGAGCGCGAAATGTTCGGCGGCAAAACGGCGCAGGGCAGCCCGATCCGGCAGTTGCACGGTCTCAACGGCGTCGCCGCGGCGGACGCTGGCCTCCCGGTTCATCACCGCGACCCTCCCTTCCGGCGTGAAGCGGCCGAGCATCAGGCGCTGGCGGAAAGGCGAGCCCGGATGGGTGGCGACGAAATGGTTGCCGACCTCGAAATCCACCATGTTGTCGGCCTCCACCGTCGAAACCCAGACATCCATCGCTCCACCGGGGCCGCGTGTGCGCAGCGTCCAGTACGGCCCGTCGCGCGTCATCCAGTGGCTGGCGCCTGGCGGACCCTCGGCCCCGGCCTCCACCAACGGCACCGGCGCGGTCGAGGCTTGGCCGCCGAGGCCGGGATCGGCGATGAAAACGCCCTCGGGCAACCGGACCGTCATGAACATGTGGGCGCGCGGCGCCTGGCTGCGGGAGAGGATCAACACCACCCGCGCGGTGTGGCGCGTGAACTCGAAGCCCAGTGCCTCCAGCACCGCGGCGAACAGGCTTGCGTGCTCGAAGCAGTAGCCGCCACGGCCCGCTACCACGAGCTTGTCCTGCAGACTGGCGGGGTCGAGCCGGATCGTGCGGCCAAGCAGAACATCCACGTTCTCGAACGGGATCGAGCGCATATGCGCGCCGAGAAGCGTGGAAAGCGTACCGAGCGTCGGAGGCAGCGTCAGGTCCGGCTGGCCGATGCGCGCGCCATAGGCGCCGATGTCGATATGCGCCATGTCCCTGCCTCCTGGGTTCATGCCGAATGACGTTCAGTTCATCGCATTCCACGTCTGGAACGTCAACGCGGGTCCGCGCGGCGTCCTGGCTGGAGGGGATGCGGCGCGGGCGGGGCACGGCTAGACAGGCGCCATGACGCTGCTCGCCTTCGGGAAGCACCTGCTGTTCTGCCTCGGCCTCGCGATGGTCTCGGCCCTCGTGGTGCGGGCGATGATGGATGCGCGGGTGATGGACGTACCGGACGCGCGCAAGGCGCATGGCACGCCGATCCCCAAAGGTGGCGGGGTGGGGATCGTCACCGCCTTTCTGCTCGGTATCTCGGTGCTCTATGGTTTCGCGGATTTCTCGCGCATCGCCGACCCCTATTTCCGCGGTGTGATCCTGGCGGCGGCGGCGATCGCCATCGTCTCCTTAGCCGACGACGTGCGCAACTTCCCCTTCCTCGTGAAGCTCGCGGTCCAGGTGCTGGCGGCCTTCGCCGCGATCGGCAGCGGGCTCGTGGTGCGCGTGCTGAACCTGCCGCTGATCGGGCCGCTGCCACTCGGGCTGCTCGCGGTGCCGGCGACGCTCGCCTGGCTGCTGTTCGCCACCAACGCGATGAACTTCATCGACGGGATGAACGGGCTCGCCGCCGGCACGTCGCTGGTGGCGGCCCTGTTCCTCGCCGGGATCGGCTGGAGCCAGAACGCGGACTTCGTCTATTTCTCGGGGCTGCTGCTGGCCGCCGGCATCGCCGGGTTCCTGCCGTTCAACTTCCCGCGCGCGCGCATCTTCATGGGCGATGTGGGCAGCCAGTTCTGCGGCTTCATGCTGGCGGTGCTGGGCGTGGTGGCGGCGCGGTTCGACCGCGTCGATCTCTCGTTCCTGATCGTGCCGATGCTGCTGAACGGCGTGCTCTACGACGTGGCGTTCACGCTGGTCCGCCGCGTGCTCGCGGGCGAGAACCCCGCGCGGGCGCATCGCGGCCACCTCTATCAGGTGGCGGCGCGGGCGGGGATGGATCCGCGCCTCGTCGCCATGCTGCACTGGGGCTTCGCAGCACTCGGCGGGATCGCCTGCATCGGCTTCATCGCCGCACCCAGCTCCCTGCGCCCGGAGTTGCCGCTGCTGCTGCTGAGCCCGCAGCTGATCTGGACGACGGTGGTGCTACGCGCCGCCCGGCGCGCTGCCATCGGACGCTGGTAGGCGCAGTGCGGCGAGCCGGGCGGCACCGAGCAGCAAGAACACCACGTGGTTGTGGACCACCAGGATCGCCGCCCCAAACACGGCGAGCGCGACCGTCGCGGCCAGCGTCGTCGTCTGTGCGCCGATGCGGTCCTCGACGGTGCTGGCGGCGGCATAGATGCCACCGAAGGCGACCAGCGTCGTCACCCCGTCGATGGTGAGGACGCGGGCGAGCAGATAGAGGCGCAGATGGCCGAGCCGCAGCGCGTAGCGCCAGACCTCGGCGAGTGGCAGGCGCTGGCCCGTGCCCGGCGCCCCGCCCGATTCCGGACCCCAGGCTGCGGCTGGCCAGGCGAGAAACAGGAACCAGGTGCCGGCCAGCAGCGCGCAGGCGCGCACCGGCTGCGCGGTCGCGGCGTCCAGCCCGCCAGCGCGGCGAATGCGGCAGGATGAACAGGACGAGGCACAGCCCCATGGACACCAGCCCGCCGACATAGCCCATACTCCAGTCGAGCATGGACAGCCGCCCGCGCCGCCCGGGCGCGGCGAGCGCCGGCAACATCGCGTTGTAGGCGACGAAGGCGAGTTCGACGGCGACCGTCGCGGTGCCGGCCAGGCCGAGCGCCAGCGGCGAAAACCCAGGCGAGGGACGCACCCACCACAGGGCCAGCGTGGCCGCGCCCGCGAGCGCCTGCATCCAGGCCCAGTCAGTGGCCCCCGCAGTCGGGTCCGGGGCAACGGCGCGGACATAACAGGTGGCGATGACGAAGGTGGAGACGATCGTTATGAAGGCGCCCCACCGGCGTCTCACGCCAGCCAGGCGGCCGCGGCGCGGCGCATTGCTAGCGCTGGAACCGTGTGGAGAGGATGATCGAGGACTGCGTGCGCTCGAAACCCTCCACCTCGCCGATGCGGTCGATGGTGCCGTCGAGCTCGCCGATCGACGGCGCCGCGACCTCGACGATCAGGTCGAAGCCGCCGCTCACCGAATGCACCGACATGATCCCGGGGATCGCGCGCAGCGCCGGCACCACCCTGGCGAGCACCTTGGTCCTGAGGACAATCATGACATAGGCGCGGACCAGGCCGCCCCTGTAGCTGTCCGACAGGCGCACGCCGTAGCCCGCGATCACGCCATCGCGTTCCAGCCGTTCGAGCCGGGTCTGCACGGTGGTGCGCGACAGGCCGAGCCGGCGGGCGAGCACGGCGGTGGGGGTGCGCGCGTTCTCCGCGAGCAGGAGCAGGAGCTGGCGATCCTTGTCCGTTACCGTCATTTCGACCAATCAAGTGCGCGATTCGACCAGGTCTTATAGGGATTCCGTCGTCATCGTCGCTACAAACCGTCCGCCCTCGGAGAGATACGGCCGCCATGCGTGTGCTTCCAGGAGGGGGAAATGCCGGACGTACTGGTTATTCGGCGCGGGCAGGGTCGGCGCCACGATCGCGCGGCTGCTTGTGGACAGCTTGGATTATCGGGTGACGCTGGTCGACCGCGATGAGGCGCAACTGCGACACATCGAAACCGGCCCGACGCTGGCCACGGCGCAGCTCGACATCGCGGACGCGAACGCCCTCGCGCAACGCCTGGCTGGCCAATTCGCAGTCCTGAGCGCGGCGCCGTTCCAGCACACCGTCGCCATCGCCCGCGCCGCGGCGGAGGCGGGCGTGCACTATCTCGACCTCACCGAGGACGTCGCATCCACGAGGGAGGTGAGGGAGATCGCCGGCACCGCGCGCACCGCCTTCATCCCGCAATGCGGACTCGCGCCCGGCTTCATCTCGATCGTGGCGAGCGATATCGCGGGCCGGTTCGACCGACTTGACGCCGTGCGGCTCAGGGTCGGCGCGCTGCCGCGCTATCCGAGCAACGGGCTCAACTACAACCTGACCTGGAGCACGGACGGCGTCATCAACGAGTACATCCAGCCCTGCGAAGCCATTGTCGGTGGCAGGCTGGTCGAGGTTCCCGCCTTGGAGGAGCGCGAGGAACTCTCGCTCGACGGCGTGACCTACGAGGCTTTCAACACCTCGGGCGGGCTCGGCACGCTGTGCGAGACCTTCCAGGGTAAGGTCGAGACACTCAACTACCGGACCATCCGTTACCCCGGCCACGCCGCGATCATGAAGGTGTTGCTCCACGACCTGGCGCTGCGGCACCGGCGCGAGGTATTGAAGGATGTGCTCGAACATGGCCTGCCGATGACGCTGCAGGATGTCGTGATCGTCTTCGTCACCGTCTCCGGGCACCGGGGCGGCCGGTTTGTCCAGGAGACTTATGCCAACAAGATCCATGGCAGCGAGATCGCCGGACGCATGACGAGTGCGATCCAGCTCACCACCGCGTCGAGCATTTGCGTGGTGCTCGATCTGCTGGCGGGCGGACGGCTGCCCCGCCAGGGCTTCGTCCGCCAGGAGGATATCGGGCTCGACGCGTTCCTGGCGAACCGCTTCGGCCGCTATTATCGTCAGGATGCGGTGACCCAGGGCGGGACGCCAGGCGGCTATCGTGACCGGCTGGCGGCCTGAACGGTTTCGCAGCGCCGATCCGGGGATGCAAGGAGAACACGACATGACCGCCCGCGCCGCGAAGACCACGGCACGCTCCCTCGCCGCTGACGCCGCGGCCATCCTCGCCCGTCTCGGGGTCGGCGCCGACGTGCTGCGCGCCGGCCCGCACCTGGTGCGTTCGCCGGTCTCGGGCGAGGAGATCGCGCGGCTGCGGACGGACGACGCCGCCGGCGCCAAGGCGGCGATCGGGCGGGCGCATGCGGCCTTCCTTGCCTGGCGGCTGGTGCCGGCGCCCAAGCGCGGCGAGCTGATCCGCCTGCTCGGCGAGGAGCTGCGGGCGGCGAAGGAGGATCTCGGGCGGCTGGTTTCGATCGAGGTCGGCAAGATCCGCTCCGAGGGCCTGGGCGAGGTCCAGGAGATGATCGACATCTGCGACTTCGCTGTCGGGCTGTCGCGTCAACTCTATGGCCAGACCATCGCCACCGAGCGCGCCGAGCACCGCATGATGGAGACCTGGCATCCGCTCGGGGTGGTGGGGATCATCACGGCGTTTAACTTCCCGGTCGCGGTGTGGTCGTGGAACGCGGCGCTGGCGCTGGTCTGCGGCAACGCGCTGATCTGGAAGCCGTCGGAGAAGGCGCCGCTCACCGCGCTCGCGACCCAGGCGCTGTTCGAGCGCGCTACGGCACGGCTGCGCGGGCAGGGCGTCGGCGTTCCGGACGGCCTGTCCACGGTTCTGGTCGGCGCGCGCGAGCCGGGGGAGACGCTCGTGGAGGATCACCTTGTGGCGCTGATCTCCGCCACCGGCTCGACGGCGATGGGCCGCGCCATCGGCCCCAGGGTCGCGGCGCGGTTCGGTCGGACGATCCTGGAACTCGGCGGCAACAACGCTGCGATCGTCGCCCCGAGTGCGGACCTCGACCTGACGCTGCGCGCCGTCGCCTTCGCCGCGATGGGCACCGCGGGGCAGCGCTGCACGACGCTGCGCCGCCTGTTCGTCCACGACAGCGTCTACAACGCGCTCATGCCGCGGTTGCAGCAAGCCTATCGCTCGGTGCCAGTGGGCGACCCGCTGGCGGAGGGAACGCTGATCGGGCCGCTGATCGACAAGGCGGCTTTCGAGGCGATGCAGCGGGCGCTGGCAGATGCGACCGCCGCCGGCGGCAAGGTCACGGGCGGCGAGCGGGTCGATGCCGGCTTTGGGCCCGAGGCGCATTACGTCCGCCCGGCGCTGGTGGAGATGCCGACGCAGGCGGGGCCCGTGGAAAAGGAGACTTTCGCGCCGATCCTCTACGTCATGCGCTACCGTGATTTCGACGAAGCGTTGCGGCTGCACAACGCGGTGCCGCAGGGGTTGTCGTCCTCCGTGTTCACCAACGACCTGCGCGAGGCGGAGATGTTCCTCTCCGCCCGCGGCTCCGACTGCGGCATCGCCAATGTCAATATCGGCCCCTCCGGGGCCGAGATCGGCGGCGCGTTCGGCGGCGAGAAGGAGACCGGCGGCGGGCGCGAGGCAGGCTCGGACGCGTGGAAGGCGTATATGCGGCGGGCCACCAATACGATCAATTATGGCCGCACGCTGCCACTGGCCCAAGGGGTCAAGTTCGACGTCGCCTGACCGATGGTCCGCGGCACGGCTGACCGGGCGGCCGCACGATGGCGTGAGTGGGAAAAGCGTTGACGGCGCCCTTTTTAGACCTTTAGACTAAAATAGTATCATAATTGAAATTGTGAGGCGCCATGACCGAGATGACACAGCGCAGGCCG
>DAHUXX010000150.1 GCA_027306955.1 Acetobacteraceae bacterium
GTGCCGTCCCCGTTGCCGGGGGCGCGGTGCGCTCTTACCGCACCGTTTCACCCTTGCCGGCGGCTTGCGGCGCCGGCGGTCTGTTCTCTGTGGCACTTTCCCTGGGGTCGCCCCCGCCGGACGTTATCCGGCACCGTCGTCACGTGGAGCCCGGACTTTCCTCTCCCGGCTCGCGCCGGCAGCGGCCGTCCGGCCGTCTGGCATTGCTGAGATGCCCCTGCTTGCCGTCCGCGTCAACCGGCCCGCTGGGCTGCGGTTTCCTGGCTGGCGGCGGCGTCGCGCGTACTCGGCCGCGCCGCGGGCTCGTCGCGGAAGCTCCAGGCATAGACGGCGAGGTAGGCGGCCTGGAACCCCGCCGCGAGCAGGAAGGGCGCGCGAACATAGCCGGCCTCGAACAGCGCCCCGGCGATGGCCGGCCCCGCCACGCGCGGCAAGGCCAGGCTGATCGCGTTGAGCGACGCGGCCCAGCCCATCCGGCCCTCACCGCCAAGGCCGATGCTGAGCGCCTGGCGCGTGCCGTTGGTGCCGCGGTTGCAGAGCGAGCGCAGCACCGTCAGCGCCGCCGCCGAGGCGAAGCCGGGCGCGAAGGGCAGGGCCAGCAGCATCGCGAGCCCGCCGAGCCGCATGCCCACCACCACCGGCAGCGTCCCCAGCCGCTCGGCCAGCCGCGCCGCGAGCACCGAGGCCCCGGCCGCGGCGGCGAAGCTCGCCGCGATCACCGGCCCGATGCTCGCCGGCCCATGGCCGAAGCGGATCGCGAACCAGTAGGCGAGCAGCGGTCCGGTCAACCCGGTGCCGACGCCGAGCAGCATGTTGGCAAAGGCGAGACGGCGCAGCTTGCGCCGCTGCGCCGCGGTGGCGGCAGCCGGCGCGCGGTGCGGCACGGCTGCTCGCGCGACGTCCGGCAACCCGGCGACGATGGCCGCGCCGGCGAGGCTCGCGAAGAAGGCGAAGACGAAGACCAGGCGCATCGGGCTTGCGGCGGCGAGCAGCCCGCCCGCGGCCATGCCGAGGAACCCGGCGGCGGAGTTGCGCGCGAACTGCCGCCGGCGCGTCTCCGGCGGCGTGAGGTCGGCGAGCCAGGCCTGTTCGACCGGCGCGAAGGGTCCCGCCGCGCCGTTCGCGCCGCGCCCGTACTGGGCGATCAGGGTTGCGGCCACGAGAGTGAAGTCGCTGGCGGTCACCGCGAGGACGGCGGCCAGGGCCTGCAGGCCGTGATAGGCGAGCATCAGGCCACGCCGGCCGACGCGGTCGCTGAGCGGTCCGGCGATCGCGGTCATGGCGAGGCCCACGGCGAGCGCGCCCGCGAGGAGTGTCCCGATCGCACGCCCATCCCAGCCGAGCCCATGCAGGTACAGCGCGAAATCCACCGCCAGCGCGCCGTCCACCGTCGCGCGCAACAGGCGCAGTCCGACCAGGCGGTCCGACGGACCCATGGTGCGCCGATCAGTCATGGGGCTCGAACAGCGCCTTGCCGGCCCGCGTCGCGATGTCGCCGCGGCGCGCGAGGCCGCGGAAGCGATGCGCCGCGTCCGCGATCGTCACCAGCCGCAGCGGCGCCGCCATGCCGTGCGCCTCGGCGGCGCGCGCCATCGCGCCGACGAAATGGCTCGCGCGTTGCAACCTGGTGGTGCCCTGGGCGGCGTCGAGCGCGTCGGAACGGCGCAGCGACGGTCCGGCGTTGACGTCGCGCACGCCCACCAGCGCCTGGCCGGGCACCGCGAGGAACGCCTCGGGCCGGAACGCGAGGTCCGGCCGTTCGGCGCACGCGCCGATGCCGTAGGGGAACGCAAGCGCCGGATCGGGCAGCGTGTACCACCCCGCGGCGGAGGCGACGTAGCGCGCCACGCGGTCGGGATGCGCCATGACGAAGCGGTGCACGAACTGCGCGCCGCCGGAATGGCCGAACAGGAACACCTTGCCCGGCGCGATCGCCCCCTGCGCCGCGAGCCGGTCGAGCAGCCGCAGCAGCGCCCGGTCGGCCGCGGGCCCGCGCCTGCCGAGCCGCTGGTAGTCCGGGAACGAATTGGCGCCGAAGTGCGGCACCACCAGTACGGTACCGTAATGGTCTGCCAACGGCGCGAAATGCTCGGCAATCTCGGCATCGTTCCGCGAGATGCCGTGCACCGCTACGAGGCAGGCCCCCCCTCGCGCCGCGGGGCTTGCGTGCAGCGCGAAGGGCAGGTCGGCGGCGACGGCGTTCACGCGGCGACGGGCTGGCGCAACCCGTCCACGAGGTCCCGCGCGAACCCGCCCTCGCACAGCACATCGAGCCGCAGCACCGGCACCGTGAGGGCCGCCGCCGCCTCGCGTGCCGCCAGCGGCGAGGCGGTCAGCAGGCCGCTGACCGCGACCACGTTGATGCCGCGCGCCTCCAGCCAGGCCACCCCCGCGCTGGCGCTCATCGCACTCTCGGCGGCATAGACCACCGCGTCCACCAGCTGGCCGAACCGCGCCGAGGCGAGCAGCGCCGCGGTCTCCTGCTGCAGCACGCCGTCCGCGATCTCGATCACGATCGCTTCCGCACCCGCCTGCGCGTGCCGCGCGATGGCCTGCGCCAGGATCGCCTCGATCTGCGCCACCGTGATTCCGAAAGTCGTGACGTAACCGAAATCGGTGAAATCGAGCACCGCGACGGCGCCGGCATCCACCACCGCCCAGCGGTCGCCGCCCGAGCCCGTGCCGGTCACCTTGGCCGCCGCTGGCCGCAGCCCCGCGGCGCGCAACCCACGCACCAGGCCGCAGACGGTGGTGGTCTTGCCGGTGTTCATCGAGCCGCCGACCGCCGCGATCACCGGCGGCCGCCGCGCGGGCGGCGCGAGCGGCGCCAACGCGAAGCGGCGCAGGTTGAGCGCCACGCCCTGCGCGTCGGTCGCGAGCCCGATCGGCGCGATCGCGGTCGCCTGGCGCACCTGCGGATGCCGGGCCGCGACCGCGGCCGCTACCCCGCCGCCGGCCACCAGGTGGCAGGGCTGCAGGCCAGAGGGCACATAGGCCTCGAACTGATCGGGAGCGTAACGATTGCCGTAGGCGACCAGGATCTCGTCGCCGGGCCACATCTTGGCGCGCCGCCCCGCCGCGTCCTCGAGGTGCTGGTGCTGGCCGAGCTGCTCGACGCGCGCGAGCACGATGTCGCCGGGCATCGGCGATGCGTCCGTGCGCAGCCCCGCGAGCTGGGCGAGGGGTGCGTGGCGGACCGTGTAGGCGCGCTTGGCGGCGGCGAAACGCGCGGCGACGCCGGCCGGATGGTCGATGCGGGTGAGCGATCCCATAGCGGGCTCCTGGGTGTGTGTGCGGCGACCATCCGTGCGCTGACTGACGCGACGCTGACGCGCCGGGACGAACCTGCAGGGCATCAAAGCGGCGCGCTGGCCGCGAGCTCCAACCGGCAGATCGTGCCTCCGCCCGGTCGCGGCAGCAGCCGCACGGAGCCCGCGTGCAGATCCGCCACGCGCCGCACCAGCGCGAGCCCGATTCCCGCTCCCTGGCTGCCTTCACCGCGGCGGAACCGCTCGAACAGCCCGTCGGGTTCCGCTCCCGGCCCGTCGCCATCGTCCTCGACCACGACGCGCCGACCTTCCTCGACGCGCACCTCGACATGCGTACCCTCGCGCGTGTGGCTGAGCGCGTTGGCGACGATGTTGCGCAGCGCTATCTCGATCAGCGCCGGATTGCCCTCGAGCGCGGTATCCGACGCGCCGACATCGAGGCCGATGGTCTGGTGTCGCGCCACCGCAACCGACGCCGCGTCCTCGCACACCCGCCGCGCGATCGCCGCGAGATCCACCGGCCCGCGCGCGCTCGCCGCCTGGCTTTGCGCGAATTTCAGCAATTCGTCGACCAGTGTCGCGAGCCGGTCGATCTCCGCCGTGATCTGCGCCCGCCGCGACCCGCGCGGCAGCGTGTCCGCCTCCAGCCGCAGCACCGCGAGCGGCGTGCGCAGCTCGTGCGCGACATCGGCGGTGAACGCCTCGAGCGTGGTGATGGCGCGCGCAATCGCCGCCAGCATCGTGTTCATCGCGGTCGCGAGGTCGACCACCTCGCGCGGTCCGGCCGGAACCGCAAGGCGCTGCATGCGCGCGCCAGAGGCCGCCGCCTCGCCGATGCGCAGCGCCGCATCGGCGGTGCGGCGCAGCTCGGCGACGGTCGAGCGGATGGCGAAGAACATCGCCAGCATCAGCGCCGGCAGCAGCACCCCGAGCGGCAGCGCCACATGGTCCTTGATCTCGTCGCCGATGACGCCGAACGCGAGCCCCGCGGGGTCGCCGCGCATCAGGACCTGCACCCACAGCTTGCGCCGCCCGCGCACGACCCGGTCGGTGAGCAGCCAGGCGCGCGGCGCGGCTCCATGCGGTCGCGGCAGGGCATCGAAGGATTCCGTGAGCTCGCTCGCGGTCTCTTCCGGATGGACCGGGTTCGGCCGTTCGGGCGGCGGCAGCAGCGAAGCATTGGCCTCCGCGAGCAGCTGCTGGCGCGACAGCACCCGCCGGTTGAACACGCGGAAAGCGTAGTTGGCGGGATAGTTCTGGTAGGGCGCGAGACGAGCGGGATCGCGGTGGTTCCAGATCGCCTGCGCCACCGCTTCCGCCTGCTTGCGCAGTGCGTTCTCGCGCAGATAGGCGGTGTCGAGTCCGTACCGGAGGGTGAAGAAGAGCAGCAGCGCGATCGCGGCGAAAACGCTGGCGACCGCCATGCGCAGCAGCAGGCTGGTGCCGAGCCCGATCGGACGGCGGGTGGGTCCAGTCATGTCGTTTCCGTCAGGATATAGCCGATGCCGCGCAAGGCAGTGATCTCGATCCCGGCATCCGTCGTCGCGAGCCGGCGGCGCAGGCGCGAGACCACGGCCTCGACCGCGTTGGGCGTCACCGCGTCGTCGAACGAATAGACCGCTTGCTCCAGCGCCTCGCGCCGCAGCACGTGTCCCTTGCGCGCGAGCAGCGCTGCCAGCACCGCGAGCTCGCGCCGCGGCAGCTCCACCTTCTCGCCGCCGACCTCGAGCTCGCCCGCCTCGGGGTCGAGGCTGGCGCGGCCCGCAACGAGCCGCTTCGGCGCCAGCGTCGGCGCGCGGCGACGCACCGCGCGGATCCGCGCCAGCAGTTCCTCCACCGAGAACGGCTTGACCAGGTAATCGTCCGCTCCCGCGTCGAGCGCCTTCACCCGCGCATCCACAGCGCCGCGCGCGGTGATCACCAGCACCGGCACGTTGGCGCCACGCGCGCGCATCCGCGCCAGCAGCGTCTGGCCGTCGCCGTCGGGCAGCGAGAGGTCGAGCAGAACCACGTCGAACGAGGCGACCGCGAGCGCCGCCTCGGCCTCGGCGATGCTGGCCACACTGTCCACCGTCAGCCCTGCCTCATGCAGGTGCCGCGCGATCAGGCTGGCGAGCCGGACATTGTCCTCGATGACGAGCAGGCGCACGCGATCTCCACGCAGGATGGTTTTCGGCCGCGAACGGAACGACCGGCTGGCGGCTTTGGCCCCGCCCCGGCTTGCAGGCCGCTTTCAACCCGCGCGGGCAGCAGGCTCGTCGCGAAAGCCGAGACCAAAAACGAGAACATATCCGCCCTGCAACGCCGCCGCGATCAGGAACGGCAGCGCGAACGCTCCGGTATCGAACAGGATTCCGGCAAGAATTGGCCCAAGCGCTCGCGGCACCTGCACCGAGATCGCGTTGACCGAGGCCGCGAATCCGCGCCGCTCCGCCCGCACCAGGCCCATGGTGAAGGCGCTGCGCGCGCCCACCGTGCCGCGGTTGAACAGCGAGCGCGCCAGGTAAAGCGCGGCCGCGACCAGGAAATTCGGCGAAAACGGCAGAGCGAGCAGCATCAGGAGGCCCAGCACGCGGCTCGCCACCACGGTGCGCACCAGGCCAAAGCGCGCCGCGAGATTGCCGGTGAGAAACGTGATCCCCGCGGTCGCGACGAAACTCGCCGCCATCACCGGCCCGATCTCCTCCGGCGTCGCGCCGAACCGCACCGCGAACCAGTAGGCGAGCAGCGGTCCCGAGAGCCCGATCCCCGCCCCCTGCAGCGCGTTGGCGAGTGCCAGCTTCGCCAGCATCCGGTTCTCCCGGTGCACCACCGCGGAGGGTGTCGCGGGCGGCGGTGGCAGCTCCGGGTCGGGAATCGGCAGCAGCAACGCGGCGCTGATCACCGCCCCCGCGGCCACCACCAGGAACTGCCCCTGCGCCGCGATCTCCCAGCCCGGCGGCAGCATCGCCAGCAGCGAACCGAGCCCCATGCCGAGAAACCCCATCGCCGCGTTGAGGCTGAAGCTCTGCCCGCCCTCTTCCTGCCCGCCGAGCGCCGCGAGCCAGGACTGCTCCACCGGCCCGAACGGCCCCGCGACCCCGTTCGCCCCGCGCCCGTACTGGCCCACGAACGCGGCGAGGGCGAGCACCGCGACCGAGGGATGCCACGCGGCGAGCACCGCCGTGATCGCGTGCGCCACCTCGAAGCCGACGAGCATCGCGCGTCGCCCGATGCGGTCCGAGAGCGGCCCGGAGAGCCCGGTGAGCACCACGCCGCCGCCGAGCGCCGCCGCGAGCAACGTGCCGATCGCCGCCGCCGACCAGCCGAGCGCGTGCAGTTGCAGCGTGAAGGCCACCGCCATCAGCCCCTGGCCGATGCTGCGCACGAAACGCGTGCCGATGAGCAGGTTGCGCCCGCCGATCAGCTCGCGGGGAACAAGCTCGAGTGGGAGCGCTTCTCGTCTCGCCTGCGTCATCACCCCGTCTGCATCGCCGCCAGCACCGCGGTGAGGCGCGCGCGCGTCTGGGCGTCCGCCTCGCCGGTCACCGCCTCCTGCCGCCAGTGGCGCTGGAAGGCGCGCAGCAGCGTAGGCAGGTCGAGGTCGGTGCGGTAGCCGATGGCCGCAAGCGTGCCCCGCACGGATCGCGGGTCGACCGGCCGGCACGCCTCGCGTGGCCAGACACCGATCCCCTGTGCCGCGAGTCCGCGCCAGTCGAACATCTCGCCCGGATCCTCCTTGCGATCCGGCGCGATATCCGAATGCGCCAGCACGTCGCGCGCCGCGATCGGATGGCGCATGAGAATCCCGCGGCACAGCTCGGCCACGGCCTGCATCTGCGCGGCGGGGAACGGCAGATACCGGTGCTCGTGTCCGGGATTGACGATCTCGATCCCGATCGAGCGCGCATTCAGCGCCGTTTCCCCGCGCCAGAAGGAGGTGCCGGCATGCCAGGCCCGCCGCGATTCATCCACCAGCCGCCAGACCGTCCCGTCCTCCTCGACGAGATAATGCGAGGAGACCTCGGCCTCGGGATTGCACAGCCGGTCGAGCGCGGCTTCAGCCGTTTTCATCCCCGTATAATGCAGGATCAGGAACGAGACCGGGCCGTTGCGTTCGTCGTGGTTGGGGCTCGCCCGCTCCCGCAGCCTCACAGCCCGCGCTCGCGCTTGATACGGTCCCAGGCGGCGTTGATCTTCGCCACCTGGTCCTGCGCCTTCGCGACCAGCTCCGGCGCCGCCCCCCGTGCCGCGAGGCTGTCCGGATGGTGCTCGCGCATCAGCGACCGCCAGCGTGCGCGCAGCACCTCGTCGCTCTCGGTGGCCGACAGGCCCAGCACCGCGTACGGGTCCTCCGCCGCCGGCCTCCGCGCGGAAGCCTCGCCCAGCCCCATCGCCATGCGCACGCGCGCCAGGAAAGCCGCCTCGCGTGGGTTGACCGGCCCGTCCGCGGCGGCGATCGCCGTGAGCGAGCCCATCACCTCCTCGAGCAGCGCGGGGTTGTCCGCGAACGCCACGGCAAGCCGCTGCGCGTAGGGCTCCGGTCCCTCCGGCGAATCGCGCGCGGTGTCGAACCAGCGCCCGATGTCGCGCTCCGCCCCCGGCGGGATCATGAAGCTGCGCTTGAACGCGTCGATCTCCGATCGGTTCACCGCCCCGTCGCATTTGGCGAGCTTGGCGGCGATCGCCACCACCGCCACCGCGAACACCTGCTCGCTCCCAGCGGCGGTCACGGCCGGGCGCGCAGCCCCGCTCTCCGCCGCGTGGCCGAGCGCCGCCCCCACCACCGCGCCCATCGGGCCGCCGACGACAAAGCCGGCGACACCGCCGATGATCTTGCCCCAATAGGCCATGGCGCCCGATACCACGCGAGCGTTGATCACACCAAAACGCCGTCCGGCCCCGGATGCATCCTCAGCGGTTGCGCCCCACCCGCGGCGGCGGAATAAGGCTGTGTGCTCGTTCCCTGCTCACTCGAAATCGTCTGTCGGGCCGTCCGCCCCGATGGGCGCCGATCCCGCATCGTGATTGGCACGCCGCGGCCACCCCGGGCATGTTTCCCGCCATGAGCGACCACCCAAGGGATCTGCGCCTTGCCTTCCGCGCCGGGCGCGCGGGCAGCACCGCCGGCCTCGCGCCCGGTCGCGAGCAGGCCAACATCGCCATCCTGCCCGCTGCCCACGCCGCCGAGTTCGAGGCGTTCTGCCGCGCCAACGCGCGCGCCTGCCCGCTGCTCGCGGTTGGCGCGGCGGGCGACCCCGCGCTTCCCACGCTCGGCGAGGGCATCGACATCCGCACCGACCTGCCGGGCTACCGCGTCGTCGAGCACGGCACGCCGCGCGAGCAGCCCGACATCCTCGATCTCTGGCGCGATGACCTCGTCGCCTTCGCCATCGGCTGCTCGTACACGTTCGAGCATGCGCTGATGGCCGCCGGCATTCCGCTCCGCCACGTCGAGCAGCGCCGCAAGGTCTCGATGTACCGCACCACCGTCGCCAACACCGCCTCCGGCGCGTTCGCCGGCAACCTGGTTGTCTCGATGCGCCCGCTCCCACGCGCGAGCGTTGCGTTGGCCGAGGCGATTTCCGCCCGCTTCGCCACCATGCACGGCGCCCCGGTCCATGCTGGCGACCCGGCCGCGCTCGGCATCGCCGACATCCGGGCACCCGATTTCGGCGATGCCGTCGAGGTGCGCGCGGACGAGGTGCCGGTGTTCTGGGCCTGCGGCGTCACCAGCCAGGTGGCGCTGGAATCCGCCGGGCTGCCGCTCGTCATTGGCCACGCGCCGGGCAGCATGCTGATCACCGACGTCCGGTCCGCCCGGTCAACGCAGAGCGCCTGAAGGAAACCCACATGAACGGCTGGCAATTCTGGATCGACCGCGGTGGCACTTTCACCGACATCGTCGCCCACGCCCCCGACGGCGCGCTCTCCACGCACAAGCTGCTGAGCGAGAACCCCGGCCGCTACCGCGACGCTGCCATCGCCGGTATCCGTTCCGTGCTCGGCCTCGCCGCCGGCGAGCCGATCGCCGAGGGTCTGATCGACAGCGTCAAGATGGGCACCACCGTCGCCACCAACGCGCTGCTGGAGCGTCGCGGCGAGCGCGTGCTGCTGGTGGTCGATCGCGGCTTCGCGGATGCGTTGCGCATCGGCAACCAGGCCCGCCCACGCCTCTTCGACCTCGCGATCAGGCTGCCCTCGCTGCTGCACGAGCGCGTGGTGGAGATCGGCGGGCGCATGGATGCCGCCGGCAGCGAGATCGAGCCCCTCGACGAGAAGGCGGCACGCGAGGCCTTCGCCCGCGCCCGCGAGGCCGGCATCGCGGCGGCCGCCATCCTGCGCATGCACGCCTGGAGGGCGCCGGCGCACGAAATCCGCCTCGCGGAACTCGCGCGCGAGGCCGGCTTCGCCCAGGTCTCGACCAGCCACGCCACGAGCTCGCTGCTGCGCCTGGTGCCGCGCGGCCAGACCACCGTCGTCGACGCCTATCTCTCGCCCATCCTGCGCCGCTACGTCGAGCAGGTGGCCGGCGAGCTGCCGGGCGTGCGGCTCTACTTCATGCAGTCCAACGGCGGCCTCGCCGAGGCCCGGCATTTCGCCGGCAAGGATGCGATCCTCTCCGGCCCCGCCGGCGGCATCGTCGGTGCGGCACGGACCGCGGCACAGGGCGGCTTCCCCCGCATCATCGGCTTCGACATGGGCGGCACCTCGACCGATGTCGCGCTTTACGACGGCGCCTTCGCCCGCGCCTTCGAGACCGAGGTCGCCGGCGTGCAGCTCCGCGCGCCGATGATGGCGATCAACACCGTCGCGGCCGGCGGCGGCTCCATCCTGCATTTCGACGGCGCGCGCATGCGCGTGGGCCCGGATTCCGCCGGCGCCGATCCCGGCCCCGCCTGCTACCGCCGCGGCGGTCCGCTCACGGTGACGGACGCCAACGTCCTGCTCGGCAAGCTGCAGCCGCGGCATTTCCCCGCGATCTTCGGCGCGGGCGGCGACGCCGCGCTCGACGCCGGCATCGTCGCGGAAAAATTCGCGGCGCTGGCCGAGGGGATCGCACGCGCCACCGGCACCGCGCCCGATCCGCGCGACGTCGCGGAGGGCTTCCTGCGCATCGCCGTCGCCAACATGGCCAACGCCATCAAACAGGTTTCGGTACAGAAGGGGTACGACGCCACCCGCTTCGCGCTCGCCTGCTTCGGTGGCGCCGGCGGCCAGCACGCCTGCCTGGTCGCCGATGCGCTCGGCATGACCAGCGTCTTCATCCACCCCTTCGCCGGTGTGCTCTCCGCCTACGGCATGGGCCTCGCCGACCAGAGCGTGCTGCGCGAGCAGGCGATGGAACTGCCGCTCGCTGCGCCCAGCATGGCGGCGCTGACCGAGGCCGCGGCAAGGCTGGAAGACGCGGCGCGCGAGGCCCTGCTCGCCCAGGGCGCGCGGCCCGCCACGCTGCGCACCGAGCGCTCCCTGCATCTGCGCTACCAGGGCACGGAGGCGACCCTCGCCGTGCCCTTCGCCCCACCCGAGCAAGCCGCCCGCGCCTTCACCGAACTGCACCGCGCCCGCTTCGGCTTCGCCACGCCGGAACGCCCGCTCATCGTCGAGGCGGTCGCCGTGGACGTCACCTCGCCCGGCGAGGCGGTGGAGGAAACCCCGATCGCGCAACGTTTCGAAGGCGCGCCGACCCCGATCGACGAGGTCCCCATGTGGTCCGGCGGCGCCGAGCACCGCGTTCCCGTTTTCGACCGCCTGGAGCTGCTCGGCGGCGACCGCATCCAGGGTCCCGCCCTGATCCGCGAGGCCAACGCCACCACCGTCGTCGAGCCAGGCTGGGAAGCGGAGGTCACGCCGCGCGACCACATGGTCCTGCGCCGCGCCGCCGCCGCCGCACGCCCCTCCGCCGCCGGCACCGACCGCGCCGACCCGGTCCTCCTCGAGCTCTTCAACAACCTCTTCATGAACGTCGCCGAGCAGACCGGCGCCGTTCTCCAGAACACCTCGCAGAGCGTCAACATCAAGGAGCGACTGGACTTCTCCTGCGCCATCTTCGACGCCGAGGGCAACCTCGTCGCCAACGCGCCGCACATCCCCGTCCATCTCGGCGCCATGGGCGAGAGCGTGCGCACCGTCCTCGCCCGCCGGCGCGCCACGCTGCGCCCGGGCGATGTCGTTGCCCTCAACAACCCCTACACCGGCGGCACCCACCTGCCGGACGTGACCGTGATCACGCCGGTCTTCGACCCCACCGGTACCGCGATTCGCTTCTTCGTCGGCTCGCGCGGCCACCATGCCGATATCGGCGGCATCACCCCTGGCTCCACCCCGCCCGCCTCCCATACGCTGGAGGAGGAGGGCGTGGTGCTCGACGACTTCCTGCTGGTGGAGCGAGGCCATTTCCGCGAGCCGGAGCTTCGCGCGCTCCTCGCCGGCGCCCGCTATCCCGCGCGCAGCCCGGACGTGAACGTCGCCGACATCAAGGCCCAGGTCGCCGCCAACAACAAGGGCGTGCAGGAGCTCGGCAAGGTCGAGGCGGAGTTCGGCTGGGACGTCGTCGCCGCCTACATGCGCCACGTCATGGACAACGCGGAGGAGAGCGTGCGCCGCGTCGTTGCCCGCCTTTCCGACGGCGAGTTCGATTACCGCATGGACGACGGGGCCCTGCTGCGCGTCAAGGTCACGGTGGACCACGCGGGCCGCACGGCCAGCATCGATTTCACGGGTACGGATATGCAACGTCCCGGCAATTTCAACGCGCCCCCCGCGGTGACCCGCGCCGCGGTGCTCTACGTCTTCCGCTGCCTGGTGGGCGAGGAGATTCCGCTCAACGAGGGCTGCCTCAAGCCGCTCGACATCGTCATCCCGCAAGGCAGCTTCCTGGCGCCCTTTCCCGGTGCCGCCGTCGTCGCTGGCAACACGGAGGTGAGCCAGGCCACCTGCAACGCGCTGTTCGGCGCCCTCGGCGCCATCGCCTGCAGCCAGGCGACGATGAACAACTTCCTCTTCGGCGATGCCACGCGCCAGTACTACGAAACGATCTGCGGCGGCACCGGCGCCGGCCCCGGCTTCGACGGCACCTCCGCGATCCAGACCCACATGACCAACACCCGCATGACTGACCCCGAGGTGCTTGAGCTGCGCTACCCCGTCCGCCTCGAGGAGTTCTCGATCCGCCGCGGCTCCGGCGGCGCTGGAAAATTCCGCGGCGGCGACGGCTCACGCCGGCGCATCCGCTTCCTGGAACCGATGACCGCGGTGATCGTCTCGTCGCGGCGCGAGGTCGCCCCGTTCGGCCTGGCCGGCGGCGCCGACGGCGCGCCGGGGCGTCAATGGGTGGAACGCGCCGATGGCACGCGCGAAGTCCTCGGCGGGCGTGCCAGTGCCGAGCTGTGCCCCGGCGACTGTTTCGTCATTGAGACCCCGGGCGGCGGCGGTTACGGCCCGCCGTAAGGCATTCCGCCGGGCGTAACGGATTGCATGCCGACGCCCGATGCCCGAAAATCGCCGAAAGCGCGGAGGTTAAAGCATGGCCATCGGGTTCCGAATTCTGCCGGTCGCGAAACGCGTGGCACCGTCGATCGTGGACGCATTCCGCTCATTGCCGGTCGCCAATGTCAGCGACTCCATGTCGCGCATGACCGCGGGCGGCGCGCGCCTGCGCCCGTATTACAATGGCGGCACGATGTCAGGCCCCGCCTTCACGGTGAAGACGCGCCCAGGCGACAACCTCATGGTACACAAGGCGCTCGACATCGCCGAGCCCGGCGACGTCGTGGTGGTGGATGCGGGCGGCGACCTCACCAACGCCCTCATCGGCGAGCTGATGCAGGCGCACGCGCGCACCCGCAAGCTTGGCGGCCTGGTGATCAATGGCGCCATCCGCGACGTCGCCGCCCTGCGTGAGAGCGACTTCCCGGTTTTCGCCGCCGGCGTCACGCATCGCGGCCCCTACAAGGACGGTCCCGGTGAGATCGGCGTCGCCATTGGCATCGACGGCATGGTGATCGAGCCCGGCGACCTCATGCTCGGCGACGAGGACGGAATCCTCTGCGTCCCGATCGCCGAGGCCGCGGCGGTGCTCAAGGCGACGCAAACCAAGCACGCGGCGGAGGAAAAGCAGATGGAGGCGACCCTCGCCGGTACCAGCGACCGCGCCTGGGTGGACGTGACGCTCAAGCGTCTCGGCGTGACCTGACCGCGGCTGCCTCGGCCGGCACGGCGGGGCGCGACAGCGCGCCCGCCCGGAGCCGGCGTCCCGTCCGCACGAGTGGAGCGACGTTGCGATGACCGACGAATTCTGGACGGCGAGCGAACACGGGGGCGAGGAATATTTCGCGTTCCTGGCGCGGCTGCACAAGTTCCTCAAGCCGAAAACCTATATGGAAATCGGCACCATGGGTGGCCACAGCCTGATCCTCGCCAAATGTCCCTCGCTCGCCATCGACCCGGAATTCGAGATCTCGACGAATATCATGGAGGGAAAGAGCACCTGCTTCCTCGCGCAGATGAAGAGCGATCGGTTTTTCGAATCCTACGACCCGACAACGTTCCTCGGTGGCGCGGTGGACATGGCATTCCTCGACGGCATGCATGTCTACGAATACCTGCTCCGGGACTTCATCAACACCGAGAAATTCTGCAGGAAGAACTCGGTCATTCTCATGCACGATTGTCTTCCGACGGACGCGCATGTCGCGCGGCGCCAAATGTCGGACCAGGCGCTGGCCTCGCAGTCGGCGCATCCCCGGTGGTGGGCGGGCGATGTCTGGAAGGTGCTGCTCATTCTGCGCCAGGCTCGGCCCGAGCTGCGTATCACGGCGTTCGACGCGCCGCCGACCGGGGTGGTCGCCATCACCAATCTCGATCCGCAATCCGACACCCTGTCGAAGCACTATTTGCCGCTCATCGATTCCGTCCGCAACGTCACGATGAAGGAGATCGGCGAGGACAAATTCCGGCAGATGGTGAACTACATCAGCACGTCGCGTGCCGCCGATGCCGAGACCACCGCGCAGTTCTTCTGGCTCTAGGCCTTGCGTTGCCGGCTCCGGCGCCCCACTCTCCGGCGCTCCAGTCGTTTCGCGCGCGGGGCGCAAGCGGCATCAGCCATGCACTCCGGCGCATTCTCGAGCACGCGCAGCGCCAGCCGCAGCAGCGTACCGGCCGGCCGCTTGAGCCCGGCGCGGGCGGCTTCC
>DAHUXX010000252.1 GCA_027306955.1 Acetobacteraceae bacterium
CCGGCGTTGGTCAGCGCCTCCAGGTAGATGTTGTGCGGATGGATGTTGCAGATGGCGGCGCCGCCGCCGTCCTTGAGGGTCTGGCCGAGCTCCGGGAAGGCGCGGAAGTTTTGCGGGAAGGGGCAGGCGTGGCGGAACCCGTCGAAGCCCCAGCCGAGCCACGGGCGGTTCTGCGCCATGGCGAGCGCGCGCAGGTAGAGCGAGCCGTAGGGGCTGTCCGGGAAGTGCTCCATGGTCTGGGTGAAGAGTGTCACCAGGCGGTGGTGGGCAGGCGGCGAGATCACCACGGTGGCGAGCACCAGGATGGGCACGAGCACCAGGAAGCCGAGCGCGAGCGGGCGCAGCCGGCGCACCAGGAGCGCGGTGGCGGCGAGGCCGAGCAGCAGCAGCAGCACCGGCATGCGCTGGCCGATCAGCACCATGGTGACGACCGAGAGCAGCAGCAGCCCCGCGCCGATGAGCGGGCGGGCGCGCGTGACCGTGGGCAGCAGCACCGGGAACATCATCCGCACCAGGGGGGCGCTGGCGCGCGGTTCGTAGAACGGGCCGGTGAGCGAGCCGTCCGCCCAGCGGCGGAAGCCCCACAGGTCGAAGCCGGTGATCTGCTGCAGCCAGACATTGGCGCCGATGTAGAGCACGGCGAGGGCGAGCATGCGGGTGAGCCAGGCGCGCGCCGCCTCGTCGGCCAGCACCACGCGGCCGAGGGCGGGGACGAGCAGGAACCAGCGCAGCGAGGCCACGGCCTGCACGAAGGCGGGCATGCCGCCCGCGGCGTGGGAAGGAAGGGAGCACGGGAGCTGCCAGGCCCAGAACAGCAGCCCGGGCAGTGCCTCCGGCGCACGCAGCCAGCGCCAGGAGCGGGTCGCCGCCATCTGCCAGAGGAAGGCGATGTCGGCGATGGCGCTCGAGGCCTCGGCCAGCGCGCGGGCGTGCAGGAGGAAGACGGGCAACAGGGCGACGGCGACCTGCGCCGCGCGCAGCGCCGGACGGGGCAGCGGGGGCATCAGTGCAGCTTGGGCGCGCGCAGAAAGCTCTGGCGGTCGGCGGAGGTGACGCGCACGGCGAGGCGCGAGCCGTCGCGGCCGACGCGCAGCAGCACGGTGGCACCCGCGGGGCCGCTCTGCCAGACCTTGCGCCAGAGACCGGCGAGGTCCGACACGTCCTCGTCGCCGACACCAATGATGTGGTCGCCCTGCTGGATGCCGGCGCGCGCGGCGGGGCCTGTTTCCGAGAGGCCGCCGACGACGATGCCCTCCTCGCCCTCCATGGCGTAGAGGCCGAGCCAGGGGCGCGGCGGGGCTTTCGGGCGGCCGAGGGTGAGCAGTTCGTCGAGCACCGGCGGCAGGCAGGAGACGGGGACGATCATGTTCATGTCCATGCGTCGCTTGCCGTCACCCTGCTGGAGGATGAGCGAGCCGGTGCCGAGCAGCTTGCCCTCCTGCGAGATCAGCGCGGAGCCGGACCAGAACGGGTGGGCCGGGGCGGTGAAGATGGCGTTGTCCAGCACGTATTCCCAGTAACCGGCGAATTCCTGGCGGCTGACGACCCGGGTTTCGATGGCGTGGCGGCGGCCGCCGCCGGCGGCCATGATGGCCTCGGCGCCGACAGCGAGTGCCTCGGCGTCGCCCAGTTCCAGCGCCGGCAGGTCGAGACGGCCGAGCGCCTGGACGAGGCCCAGGCCCGAATTGCCGTCGAAGCCGAGCGGGTGGGCGGGAACGGCGCGGCCGTCGGCGGTGATGAGCCAGACCGATTCGGCCTCGGTGACGAGGTAGCCGATGGTGAGCACCAGGCCGCTCTCGCGGATGACGACGCCGTTGCCGATACGCTCCGTGCCGAGGGTGGCGGCGGTGAAGGCGTCGGCGGGGACGTTGGCTCGCAGGCCGACGACGGCGCGCAGCGCGCGTTCGAGGTCGAAGTGGTAGTCGTCCGGGTGCGGCTGCAGGTTATCCGGGATTTCCCAGTCCTCGGGCTCCATCGTGGCGTCAATGCCTCCTCATCGGGGCTTAATTGAGCGCAATCGCGGTTGGGGGCAAGGAAGGAGGCGGTGGGGGAAGGGGCTGCGCCGCCATTTTGTTCTTCGACACGCCGCAGCGTGGATCTTCATCCGGCGATGGCGTTGGCGATATCCGCCCTGCTCCAGAGGCCAAGCTCACGCTGCTCTTCGCCCACGGGCCTGTCTTGCAGGCGCGCGCGGGGGGGCGGGAGGCGGAAGGGTGGCAGGAGCAGGTTCACGTGCCGGGTGAGTCCGGTCGCTATGTCCACGTTTATTTTAACGTTATTATATTGTGTTACGAGGCAATATTCAGTTCCCGATTCGACGAATTTTATGAAGGCATGCATTATACTGGAATTGGAAAGATGCAACAGCCCGTCGCGGCAAAGCCATAAATCCGTCTTTGGATGCTTGTCCCTGGTGAAATCCAGAACGATGAATTCCAGGGACGAGGTGGCATATTTCGAATTACACCCGGCGATGATGTCGTCGACGATATCGCCACCGATATAATGAAATCCTTCCTGGAATTTCATCATTCTCATCCAATTGAAATCACCGCATGGCGCATCGAACATGGATTTAATTCCGTGCTTTTGAATAAGCTCGGCGAGCTCGAGGCGGAATATTTCTGTTGATGCCGCGGACGATCCATTCCCGCTGAGGGATTCGCTGCTGCCCCAGTAGTTGGTTCTATATATCAGCGTGAATGCCTCTTTTGCGGTTTTGCTTGTCGCAATTTGTGCCCGCACGCGTTTTTTCCAACGGTATTTTACCTGCGTTTTTATTATTGGCAAAAGAGGGAAGAAGTTTTTTATCATAACATTTTTTATTTGCTTACGCCGCTTCCGCCTGCCCAGATTTTCCACGACCCCTGATAAGCCTAGCGCGCGTGCTTGAGAAGAGCATTCCGGCGGGACCGGCTTGCTGGAAAGGCGGGCGGGGCCGCGGCGGAGGCCTCGGGGCACCGAAGCGGCTGTTCAGGCGGGTTGCTGTTCCTGCTTGAAACGGGGCGCCAGACCGTCGTGGAGTGGAATGGGAAGTCCGTGGCCGGTGGCACCGGGCGCGCCGCTGGCGTCCGCCGTGTCGTAGGCGTGGATCTCCGCCACCATCGCGCCGATGACCCTCTCCGCCGCCGCCAGGAAGGATCGCGCCTTCTCGCCAGCTGTCCCGGCGCACGGGTGGAGGAGGGGATTGCGCGGGACGTCCTTCATCCCCTCGAGGGTCGTCAGGATCGTGTCGTCGGCTCCGTATCGCCTGAGATTCTCGATGCTGTTCGCCCAATCCTGTCTCTGCGCCTTTGGGTCGGTCCCCGTCACGCTTCGATGGTAGCGCCGCAGCACGGAATCGGCCGCGCGGAAGGCGTGGAACAGCGCCGCGGCGGGCAGCCCGAACGCCAGGGACCGGCCCGCGTCCGCGATGTCGCCCCGTTCCATGGGGGACAGTCCCCGTCGCGCCGCATCGGAGAAGATGCGCACGGCGTCCTTGATCAGCGATTCAACGGCGGCCTGGGGCGCCGTTGTGGCGGCGCGCTCGGGCTGCCAGGCGTGGTGCAGGCGGTAGCCCCACTCGTCGTTGACGAAGAGCGGCGGGCCGCCGGCCTCCATCTTGCGGCGCAGGCGGTGGATGTGGGTTGCGACGGTGTGGGACCTGACGCCTGGGACATAGCCCCAGACCTCGCGCAGCAGCTCGTCGCGGGCAACGGGACGGCCGCCGGCGCGGAGCAGGTAGCGCAGCAGTGCCGCCTCCTTTTCCGTGAGCCTCGTGCGGCGGCCGTGCGGGTCGTGCAGGGCACGCGATTCGATATCGAAACGATAGGGGCCGATGGCGAGCTGCATTTCCTCCGCCGCGGCCAAACCGCGCAGCCGGGCGCGCAGCTGGGCGCGCACCTGGGCGCGCAGCAGCGCGGGGCGGAACGGCGCGGCGATGACATCGCTGGCGCCGGCGTCGAGCGCGTGCACGACGGTGCTGTCCGTGGGCGCGTGGGCCGCGAGCAAGAGCGGGATGCGCACGCCAGCCGCGCGCAGGCGGGCGATCATTCCGATGCCGTCGGCGTCCGGCAGGTCGAGTGCCACGATGGCGACGGCGAAGTCGTCCGGGGGCGCGAGGAGGGACAGAGCCGCCGCGGCGGTGGACACGGACACGAGTTCGAGGTCCTCGTCGCGGACGGCGGCGATCAGATCGGCGCGGCGCGCCTGGTCTGCCTCGGCGACGAGAACGCGGGGGATTCCCGACGCCGCCGAGGTGGCGCTTGCCACGCTGCGCATGACGGTGCCCAGGTTCGACATCCTAAACATGGCTTTCGGGAATGATTGTGCCGGGAGCGTGATGATCGCGGCCGGGCGCGGTCCCGCGCGGGACATCAGGGAGGCGGCGGCGGGTTGTCGTTACTGCGAAAAAGACCCTGGAACGATCCATGAGCTCAGAACCCCCTGCTGCCAAAAACGAAAAAAGCATACCGGATCAGCGGCGCGGCGCCCTGATCTAGGTCAGTGGAAACCTTACTGCTCGCCACGGCCGGGTCCGTGCCGCGGGTTCGTCACCGTTCCGGATGCCGCCAACGGCATGCCGCATGATCTGGATCAAGGAGCTGAGCGAGAAACCGGCGCGCTTGATATGCCGTCAGGACGAAGATCGGTGCTTTCGCGATTACCTCCGCGCCTGAAATTGTCGCGCGGCGAGCGCCGCTGGCACGCGTGCGCGTGGACAGGAGGCGGACAATGAGAGCGTCCGCGGGTGAATGGCGGCGGCTTGTGCTGGCCGCGGTCGTTTCGGGCTCGGCGTCGGCGTGGCCGTTCCTCGAAGTTTCCATCATCTCGCCGTCGCTGCCGAACGCGCTGGGGGTTTTCCTGATCCGCTATTTCCCAGGCTTTGCCTTCGGGATTGCGGCGATGCGCCTGCCCCTCTGGTCTGGCGCCCGGGCCTGGCGGCGCGTCGGCTTCGTCGCGATCTGCGTGGGTTGTTTCCATCTGGCGTGGTGGATCACGGTAAGCTTCGTCGATCCCCTGGCCAGGGATACCGAACGCCAGCTCAGCGTCACCGCGCTTGTTGGCGGGGTCGTGAGCACACTCCTGATGATGGTCGCGTTGTCGGTGTTGGTGAGAGGCTACCGACCGTTGGCGATCATCGGCGTGGCCTGCGCCAGCGGCATCCTCGATTCCGCCCTGATGGCTCTGTGGACGCTGGACGGCGTCTTGGCGGCCCGTGACGTCAATACCTTTGCGTCTCGCACGGGATACCTTCTCTTCTTTGTCGGCGCGCAGGTCGGCATGCTGGTGTTCATGCGTCTCGCGCTGCGCAAGGCGGTCGTGGACACCGGTGGCGGCCCGCGCAGGTGGCCGACAATCGTCCGGCTCCTCACGGGGGCGGCCGGCGCAGCCGTGGTGGCGGTGGGCACGGAGGGGCTCAGGGTTACGTTCACCTGGCCGGCCGCCGGCAGTGGCGGCCAGGCGAAGCGTGGCGCGCCGTGAGGTGGGGCGTTCGGCGACGCGGCGCCGGATGAACCGTCTCCGGCCGCCGCGCGCGGTTCAATCCAGCGTCGCGAGCAGGCCCGCCATCAGGCGGGTGCGGGGGAGGATGGTGGCTTCGTCGATGTGCTCGTCGAGGGTGTGGGGACCGGCGCCGCCGAGGCCGAGGCCGTCGAGGGAGGCGATACCCATGGCACCGGTGAAATTGGCGTCCGAGCCGCCGCCCGAGCTCTGCGGCGGGATGGCGAAGCCGAGGCTCGCCGCGATCCTGCTCGCGCGGTCCCAGAGCGCCATGGTTGCGGCGTCCGGCTCCCAGACCGGGCGGACGACGGTCCTGATGGCGCGGAATTGCACGCCCTCGCCGATCGGCTTCAGCGCCTCCATCGCGGCGACGGCGCGGTCGAGGTCCGGCTGGCGCTTGGCCATGGTCAGCGCCTGCGCGGTGCAGGTGGTGGCGACACAGTTGACCCACTCGCCGCCGCGCAGCACGCCGACGCTGAACGTGGCGTCCGGCGTGGTCATCGCCTCGATGGCGAGGATCTGGCGGGCCATCTCCGAGATCGCGCTTCGGCCCTCGGCGAGACGCGCGCCGGCGTGGCTCGGGCGGCCGACCGCCTCCAGCCGGAAGCGGGCGATCGCGTAGCGGCCGGTGACGACGCCGCCGTCCGGGCGCGATGGTTCCGGTACGAGGACGTAACGATGACGCGCGGCTTCGGCCTCGATGATGTCGCGCGTCGAGGGGCTGCCGACCTCCTCGTCGGGCGTGAGGAGGACGGTGACGGGGAGGTTCGTTGCGATTCCCGCGCGGGCCAGGCCGCGCAGGGCCTCGAGCGCGATGTAGTTGCCGCCCTTCATGTCCATGACGCCGGGACCCCAGCATTTGCCGCCCTCGCGCCGCCAGGGCAGGGCGGCGAGCGTGCCGATGGGGTGGACGGTGTCGAGATGGCCCATGACGAGAATACCAGGCCCGAGAATACCAGGCCCGGGGCTGCCGGGGCCGGGGTGGCGATGGGGCAGGCGCGCGCGGACGCAGCCGGCATAGCCCATGCGGCCGGGGATGCGCTCGATCGCCGCCCCCATCAGGGCGAGGTCGCGGGCGGCGAGGTCCATGGCGCGCTCGACCGCGGCGGCGTCGTGCGTCGGGCTTTCGCATTCGACCCAGGTGCGCAGGCCGGCGAGGATGGTGTCGAGGTCGAAATCGAGGCCCTTGGGGTCCATGCCCTGCTCCTGTCGCGCGCCGCGCCTGTTGCCGCGCGACGATGGCGGCACGGCGGGCAGGGGGCAAGGGTCAGGTCGGCGCCGACGATGCCGGCAGGACTGGCGTGCGGCAAGGGGTGTTGCCGCACGCGCCGGGGCACGGGATGCTGGCAGGATGGAGAACGACGGACTGCCCGCGGGCGCGCGGGAACGCGCGATGGCGGCGATCGGCATCGGGGTGGCGATGGCGGTGCTGGACGGCAGCATCGCCAACGTGGCGCTGCCGGCGATGGCCAGGGGGCTCGCGGTGTCGCCGGCGGCCTCCGTGTGGGTGGTCAACGCGTTCCAGCTCGCGGTGGTGGTGGGGCTGCTGCCCTGCGCGGCGCTGGGCGACATCATCGGGTTCCGGCGCGTGTTCGTGGCGGGGCTGGTGGTGTTCACCGCCGCCTCCGGCGCTTGCGCGCTGTCGCCTTCGTTCGGGTTCCTGATCACGGCGCGGGCGATCCAGGGGCTGGGCTGCGCGGGGATGACGAGCATCAACACCGCGCTGCTGCGATTCGTGTTTCCGACCCGGCACCTGGGGCGCGCGGTCGGGTTCAACGCGATGGTGGTCTCGGTCTCGGCGGCGGCGGGGCCCTCCGTGGCGTCCGCGATCCTGTCGGTGGCACCCTGGCCGATGCTGTTCGCGGTGAACGTGCCGCTGGGGATCGTGGCGCTGTCGATGGTGCGCGCGTTGCCGCGCACGCCGCTCGCGGACCAGAAGCTGGACGTGCCGAGCGTGGTGTTGAACGCGGCGACGATGCTGCTGTTCATCTTCGTGCTCGATCAGCTGGGCTCGCACACGCCGGCGAACGTGACCCTTGGCGGGGCCGCGGTGCTGCTGGCGGTGGGGTTCGTGTTCATGCGCCGGCAGGTGCGCCTGTCGCCGCCGCTGCTGCCGGTGGACCTGCTGGCGCGGCCGGTGTTCGCGCTTTCCGTGTTCACCGCGATCTGTTCCTTCGCGGCGCAGACGCTCGCCTATGTGGCGCTGCCGTTCCTGTTCGAGGCGCAGGGGGCGTCGCAGGTGGCGACCGGGCTGCTGCTCACGCCATGGCCGCTGGCCAACGCGGTGGTGGCGCCGATCTCCGGGCGGCTATCGGACCGGATCGCGCCGGGCGGACTCGGTGGCGCCGGGATGCTGGTGATGGCGCTGGGGCTGGTGCTGGTGCGGTTCATGCCGCAGGCGGGTTCGCACGGCGTGGCGGCGCCGCTCGGGATCGGGTTCTGCATGGTGCTGATGGGGGCGGGGTTCGGCTTCTTCCAGTCGCCGAACGGGCGGCTGCTGCTGGCGAGCGCGCCGCCGGGACGTACCGGCGCGGGCAGCGGCATGCTGGCGACGGCGCGGCTGACCGGCCAGACCATGGGCGCGGCGCTGGCGGCCGTGGTGTTCCGCCTCACCGAGGGTGCCGGGGTGGTGGAGGGCGGTAGGATGGCGCTGGAGCTTGCGGCGGTGTTCGCGGTGCTGGCCTCCGTGTTCAGCCTGCTCCGGATCGGGCGGACGGTGCCGACGCCGCAGCCCGCGCGAACAGCGCCGCGTGTGGACTCCCCAGCCGAGTGAAGACGGGGGGCTGGCCGAGCGGGGCGGCGACGACGAGGCGCTGGCCGCCCTTGTGGCCGGTGCCGGACCAGAGATGCTGCCAGTCCGCGCCGGCCGGGAGATAGACCTCCCAGCGATCACGCCCGGCAGCGTGGACCGGGGCCGCGAGGAGGTCGGGGCCGAGGAGGTACTGGTCCTCGACGGCGGCGGCCTCGGGGTCGTCCGGGAAGTGCAGGAAGAGGGGGCGCTGGGCGGGCAGGCCGGTTTCGGCCTGGGCCGCGACCTCGCGCAGGTAGGGGGCGAGGGCGGCATGGATCTGGCTGAAGCGGGCGAATTCCGCGAGCACCGCCGGATCGCCGTCGATTTGAAGGTTGTGGCGCGGGCGGTTGCCCTCGTGCGTACGCATCACCGGCGTGAAGGCAGCCATTTCGGTCCAACGCCGTAACAGTTCCGGGGTGCGCACGAGACCGTAGAGGCTGGTGTAGCCACCGATGTCGCTGTGGTGGAAGCGGTTGCCGACCAGACCCGCGGACAGCGCCGCGGTGATGGTGGTGCGCAGCCCGTCGTGGCGGGAGAAGTCGACGCACTGGTCGCCGCTCCAGAGCAGCGGGCAGTGGCGCTGGGTGCCGGTGTAGCCGGCGCGCATGAAGAACATGGCGTCGCGGCCACGCTCGTGGGCGGCGAGGGCACGGGCGTTGACCTCGGCCCAGAGCGTGGGCCAGGCGTTGTGGGCGAGCAGCGGGTCGGCGTTGGCGAGCCGCGTGTCGGTGGGCAGGTATTCGCCGAAATCGGCCATCCAGCCGGCGATGCCGAGATCCAGCATCTCGCGCTTGAGGATGCGCTCGGCGAACCAGGCGCTGGCGTCCTGGTTGGTGAAGTCGACGACGCCGGCGGTGAATTCGCCGAAGTCGACGTTGTAGGCGCTGCCGCTGGCATCGCGGGCGAAGAGATTTCGCGCCAGCGCCTCCGGGTAGAGCGTGCCGTCCGTCGCGAGGTAGGGGTTGGCGTAGGCGAGGAAGCGGATGCCGCGTTGCGCGAGTGCCGCGATGCGGTCCGGCAGGCGTGGGTAGCGACGCTCGGACCAGCGCCAGTCCCAGAACAGGCGGGTGCCGAAGCTCGTTTCCCGCACGCCGGCCCAGTCCTCGCACCAGAGGCCGGAGACGGCGGCGCCGGCCCCGAGGATGCGTTCGAGGCGGGCGAAGCTGTTCTCGCCGTCCTTGAGGCCGACGATGGCGCCGCGCATAGCCCATTGGGGCAGCGTCGGCGCGCGGCCGAAGAGGTCCGAGAGGCGGCGGACGAGGGACGCGTGGGATGCGGCGGCGAGGAGGTGGATGGCCGCCGGCGGCTCCCATAGTTCGATCTCGTGACGATCGGGGGCGGTGAAGTCGAACGCGGCGTAGGCGGTGGTTTCGATGTGCACCGCGTGCAGGCGGTCGGAGAGGAGGGTCGGTTGCGGGTAGGTCGTGGTCCAGTAGTCGCCGCCGGCGTTGGCCTCGCGGTCGGCGGCCTGCGTGATCGCGGTGGATTTGTCGCGCCCGACGCCGGGCTCGGAGGTCCAGAGCGGGAAGCGGCGGTGGCGCAGGTCGAGGTAGGAGAACTGCTCGCCGCCGCCGCGGATGCGTTCGCCGGGCTCGGCCGGCAGGGTGAGCCAGACGCGGTTGATGC
>DAHUXX010000263.1 GCA_027306955.1 Acetobacteraceae bacterium
TCGAGCAACGGCGTGCCGTTGACGCAATCGAGATAGAGCACGCTGAGCACGCCATCCTCGATGCCGAGCAGCTTCACGACCGAGAGTCCGATCGGGTTCGGCCGGTGCGGCGCGCGGGTGGCGAAGATGCCGCGCGGCGTATCGTCGAAGGGCGGCGTGAAGACCAGTTCCTGCGTGCCCCCGCGCGTCTGGTCGAGCCAGTAGAGCAGGATGAGGTGCGAGAACCCGTCGAGCGAGGCGAGGCCAGGGCGGTATTCCGGCGCCACCACCGCGCGGCAAACCGGCGGCGGGTTCGGCTGGCGGCCGTTGCGCGGGCATTGGGATGTGCTCGCCCAGGGCGTTTCGAGGTGCCCGATCGGGCGGCAGATGAGTTCGTGCATGCCCGGTGTCACTCCAACGCCGGGCGCCTGTCCGCCCAGGGCAGCGCGCGCTCGAAGGCGCGCGAGGCGCGCAGCACGCCGAGATCGTCGAAGCGCCGCCCCACGATCTGCAGGCCGACCGGCAGACCCTCCTTCGTGAAGCCGCAGGGCAGGCTCGCGGCCGGGTTCCAGGACATGTTGAACGGGTGGGAGAACTCCGCCCATTGCAGCCAGTCCCAGTCGTGCTGCGGCCAATGCTCGGGGATCAGGCGTTCGGCCGGGAACGCGGCGACCGACACCGACGGCGTGATGAGGAAATCGTAGTCGCGGAAGCCGCGATGGATGGCGGCGTTGTTGGCGTATTTGCGCTCGCGCGCGGCCTGGTACTCCGCGACGGTCATCCCCGCGCCGTGCTTCACGCAGGCCACCAGGCCGGGGTCCATGCGGGATTCCCATTCGGGCAGATAGCGCGCGTGGCGGGAGGTGTGCGCGGGCCAGAACAGGCGCACGAGCTCGGCACTCTCCCGGCCCCAGGTGATCGTCGCCTCGCGCAGCTCCGTGCCGAGCGACCTGGCGAAATTCTCCGCCGCCGCGCGCACCAGGGCGGCGACCTCGGGGTCCACGCGGGCATGGCCGAGATCCGCGGAATAGGCGATGCGCGCGCCGGCGATGCCGTCCTCGAGCCCGCCCGTGTAGTCCGCCGGTGGCTTCTCCAGCGTGGTGAAATCGTCGTCCTCCGGCCCCGCCATCACGCCGAGCATCAGCGCGGCATCGGTGACGGTGCGCGTCATCGGGCCGATATGGGAGGTGAAATCCCCAGTCGCGACCGGCGTGTAGGGCACCCGGCCAAAGCTCGGCTTCAACCCGTAGATGCCGCAGAAATGCGACGGCATGCGGATCGATCCGGCACCGTCGCTGCCCTGGTGCAGCGGGCCATACCCGGCGGCGGTGGCGGCACCGGCGCCGGCGGAGGAGGCGCCGGCGTTGTAGCCCTGCTTCCACGGGTTGCTGGTGACGCCGGTGAGCGGCGAGCGGCTCACGCCGGTCCAGCCGAACTCCGGCGTCGTGGTCTTGCCGAGCACGATGGCGCCGGCCGCCTGCAGCCTGGTGACGAAGGGCGTGTCCGCGGCGACGCGGTTTCCCTTCATGATCTGCGTGCCGAACTGGGTCGGGAAGTCCTTCGTCCAGGCGAGATCCTTGATGGTGACGGGCACGCCGTGCAGCTTGCCGGTGGCGCGGCCGGCCATCACGGCGGCCTCCGCCTCGCGGGCTTTCGCGATCGCGCGGTCGAAATCGGTGGCGGCGAAGGCGTTGATCTTGGGCTCCAGCCGCTCGACCCGTTGCGCCAGCGCCGTCACGATCTCGACCGGCGAAAGCTTCTTTGTCCGCACCGCCTCCGCCATCGCGGCGGCCGGCATGTACCCGATTTCGGCGTCGCTCACGCGATCTCTCCTTCGTCACGCAGCATCGTTATCGCGGCGTCGAAGGCCGCGGCCGTCTCCTCCACGTCCGCCTCGGTGTGCGTCGAGGACAGGAAGCCGCCGATGCGCCCGCCGGTGTCCACGCCGTGCACGAGCAGCGCCAGCCGCAGCCTTCCCACGAGCTTCTCCGGCATCGTCTTCAGCGCCTCGACGCTGCTGGTGAAGGGGTCGAACTCGCCGGGCTTCGGCGCGGACATAGAGGTGTGGAAGCCGGACGAGGTGCCGTACATCGCCCAGTGGACGCGGCGCTTGCGGAACACCTCGTTGCAGCGTTCGCGCAGGCTCGCCGCCGTCGCCTCCGCGTGCTCGACGGCGTCCGATTCCGCGAGCTGGGTCAGCGCCGCGATGCCGGAGGCGGCGGAGACCGGGTTGGCGTTGAACGTGCCGGGGTGGCCGATCTTCTCGCGCCCCGCCTTCTACATCGCCTCGAAGTCGAGCAGCGCCATGATGTCGCCCCGTCCGCAGACCGCCCCGCCCGGCAGTCCGCCCGCCAGGATCTTGGCGAAGGTGGAAAGATCCGGCCGCACGCCGAACCGCCCCTGCGCGCCGCCGGCGGAGACGCGAAAGCCGGTGATCACCTCGTCCATGATCAGCAGCACGCCGTGCTTCGCCGTGAGCTCGCGCAGTGCGACCAGGAACTCGGGGCGGATCGGCACCTGGCCGAAGGAGGATCCCGTCGGCTCCAGGATCGCGGCGGCGATGTCGCGGCGTTCCGCCAGCGTCTTCGCCACGGCCTCGATGTCCCACGGGTGCAGCAGGATGTTGGAGTGCGCGACGCTCTCCATCACGCCCGGCGTCGGCGAGCCGTCGAAATGGTTGGAGTAGCCGCTCGTCATCTGGTCGTGCCAGCCGTGGAAGTGTCCCTTGAAGCGGATCAGCCCCTCGCGGCCGGTGAAGGCGCGCGCGAGGCGCACGGCCATCAGCGTCGCCTCGGTGCCGGAGGACGTGAAGCGGATGCGCTCCGCACTCGGCACCAGGCGCTGCACGGCCTTCGCCCATGCGATCTCGCGCGGATGGTTGGCGGCGAACTGCGTGCCCTCCGCCTGCGCCTCGGCGACCGCCGCGTTCACCGCGGCGTTGCCGTGGCCGAGGATCAGCGCGCCGTGGCCGCCGAAATAGTCGATGTAGCGGTTGCCATCGACGTCCCATTTGTGCGGGCCCAGCGCCCGCTCGACATAGATGCCGTATGGGTCGAGATGCCGCGCGTCGTGCGCGATGCCGCTGGGCAGCAGGCGGCGCGCCTCCTCCGCCAGGCCCGCGGAGCCGGGCGTGCGCGCCCGGTAGGCCGCGACGATCGCCGAGTTCGTCGGCTGCTCGATATCCATGCTCATCCCCCATGCGACAGGAGCGGGTTGCGCCCCTAATCTTGCGTCCTCTGGGCCATACTGCGACGCTGCCGCGCCGTTGCAAACTGGGAGGCATGATGTTCGATCTGGTGCTCAAGGGGGGCCGCGTTCTCGACCCGGCGCAGGGCTTGGATGAGGTCGCGGACGTGGCGTTCACCGGCGGCAAGGTGGCGGCGGTGGGGCCGGACCTCGGCCCGGCGAAGGAGACGCGCGACGTCACCGGCCGCATGGTCGTCCCCGGCCTCATTGACCTGCACACCCATGTCTGGTGGGGCGGCACCTCGCTCGGCGTCATGCCGGACGACTACGCGCGCATCAGCGGCTGCACCACGCTGGTCGATGCGGGCTCCGCCGGGCCCGGCACGCTGCATGGGTTCCGCAAGCTGATCATCGAGCGCTCCGAGGTGCGGGTGCTGCCGTTCATGCACGTCTCCTTCGCCGGCATCTTCGGCTTCCACCCCGCGATCAACGTGGGCGAGAGCCAGGATTTGCGGCTGCTCAATGCGAAGCTCGCGCTGCAGGTGGCGAGGCGCGACGCGGACCTGGTGGTGGGCATCAAGGTGCGCGTCGGCGCGGGCACCTCCGGCGTGCTCGGCGCGGAGCCGCTGCGCATCGGGCTGGACGTGGCGGAGGCCGCCGGCCTGCCGGTGATGGCGCATCTCGACCAGACGCCGCCCTCGCGCCAGGAGGTGATGGGCCTGCTGCGCGCCGGCGACATCCTGACACATTGCTTCCGCCCCTTCCCCAACCTGCCCTATCGACCGGACGGGCGCATCCAGGCGGACGTGGAGGCGGCGCGTGCGCGCGGGGTGATCTTCGACATCGGCCACGGCGCCGGCAGCTTCGGCTGGGAGACCGCGATGAAGATGGTCAAGGCCGGGTTCATGCCGGACGTGATTTCGTCCGACGTGCACGCGATCTCGATCGACGGTCCGGCCTATGAGCTGCTGACGACGATGACGAAGCTGCTGGCGATCGGCATGCCGCTGATGGAGGTACTGCGCGCCGCGACCATCAACCCGGCGAAGGCGATCCGCCTCACCGACCGCGGCACGCTCAAGCCAGGGCTGCTCGGCGACGCGACGGTGCTGGATTTCGACACCGGCAAGTTCGAGCTGGAAGACGTGACCGGCGAGAAACTCGCGACGGACAGGAAGCTCGCGTGCAAGGGGATCGTGCTGGGCGGGAAGTGGTGGCACGGGTAAGGCCGGCGCACGGCACCCCCATGGCCCAGCTCCGCATCCCGGCCACCTACATGCGCGGCGGCACCAGCAAGGGGGTGTTCTTCCTTGCGGACAACCTGCCGCCCGACAGGCCAGAGCGGGAGCAGGTGCTGCTGCGGGTGATCGGCAGCCCTGATCGTTACGGCAAGCAGATCTACGGCATGGGTGGGGCGATGTCCTCCACCAGCAAGATCGTGATCATCAGCAGGTCCGCGCGGGCGGACAGCGACGTGGACTACCTGTTCGGCCAGGTTTCCATCGACAAGCCAGTGATCGACTGGTCAGGCAATTGCGGCAACCTCACCACCGCCGTGGGGCCCTTCGCGATCGAGCAGGGGCTGGTGGCCGCACCGGCCGACGGCACCGCTACGGTACGGATCTGGCAGGCCAATATCGGCAAGCGGATCATTGCCCACGTGCCGATGCGGGGCGGCGAGGTGCTGGAGGAAGGCGATTTCGAACTCGACGGCGTCACCTTCCCCGCCGCCGAGATCCGGCTGGAATTCCTCGACCCCGGCGAGACCGGCGCGATGTTCCCGACCGGCAACAGAATCGACCGGCTCCACGTGGCGGGTCTTGGCGAGGTGGTGGCAACGCTGATCAATGCCGGGCTGCCGACCGTCTTCGTCGATGCCGCCACGCTCGGCCTCACCGGCACCGAGTTGCAGCCGGACGTGAACGCCAACCAGGCGCTGCTCGACCGCGCCGAGGCGATCCGCGTCGCGGGCGCCGTCGCCATGGGCCTCGCGGCATCGGCGGAGGATGTCCACGCGCGGCGCCTGCTGCATTCGCCGAAGCTCGCCTATGTCGCGAAGCCGCGCGACTACACCGCATCCTCCGGCAAGAATGTCGCCGCGTCCTCGATCGACCTGCTGGCGCGCATCTTCTCGATGGGCCCGCTGCACCACGCGATGACGGGCACCGGGGCCGTCGCCATCGCCGCGGCGGCGTCCGTGCCCGGCACGCTGGTCAACCGCATCGCGCCGCCCGGCGCGGACGGGCGGGTGCGGTTCGGCCACCCCTCCGGGACGCTCGGCGTCGGCGCGCAGGCGGAACGGCGCGATGGCGAGTGGGTGGTGAGCAGGGTGCTGATGAGCCGCAGCGCACGCCGCCTTATGGAAGGCTGGGTGCGGATCCCCGCCGTCGAGTTGCGCCCGGCTAGTTCCGAACGTAGCGCAGCGTGGCGAAGCGGCGGCGGAAGGCGCTGACGTCCCTCGCGACCTCCTCCGGCGCGCGGTTGCCCACGAGCGCCTCGGCGATGTAGCCCGCGAGTTCCTTCATGTCCCCGGGGCCCATGCCGAAGCGCACGATCTCCGGCGTGCCGAACCGCAGCCCGTTGGTGTCGCCATCCACCGGCGCGATCGGCAGGCCGATTCCGCAGGTGAGCACGTTTGCCCGCCGCAACAGTTTCGCCGCCGCCTGGCCGCCGCCGTAGCGTGCCGCCTCGATGGCGAATTGGTGCGAGGTGGTGATACCCCGCTCGCGCGCGAAGACCGGGATGCCGCGCGCGGCCAGCGCCTCGGCGAGCGCCCTGGCGGTGGCAGCCATCGCGCTCGCATAGTCGCGACCATAGACCTTCCAGTCCAGCAACGACATCGCCAGCGCCGCCGTCTTCGCCGCGTCGAAATTGGCGGTCAGGCCGGGGTACGCGATGGCGTCCAGCCGCTCGGCCAGCGCCGCGTCGTTGGTGAGCACCAGGCCCGCGGCGGGACCGCCGAGGCTCTTGTAGGTGCTCATCGTCATCGCGTGCGCCCCCTCCTCCAGCGGAAGCTGCCAGGCATGGCCCGCGATCATGCCGGACATGTGCGCGGCGTCGAACAGGACGTAGGCGCCCACCTCGTCGGCGATCTCGCGGATGGCGCGGATCGGATGCGCAAAGAGGTTGAGGCTGCCGCCGATGGTGATCAGTTTCGGGCGCACCGCGCGCGCCTGCTCGCGCAGGGCGGCGACATCGACCGTGTAGCCCGCGGCATCGACCGGCGCCGGGTGCGTCACCACGCCATAGAGACCGGCCGCGCCGGCCGCGTGGTGCGTCACGTGCCCGCCGATCGAGGGTGGCGGCGCGATGATGGCATCGCCCGGCTTCGCGGTTGCCATGAACACGTAGAGATTGGCGATGCCGCCGGAGGGCACGCGGAATTCCACGTAGCGCGCGCCAAACACCTCAGCGGCGAGTTCGGCCGCCATGATCTCGATCTTCTCGACCGCCTCCAGCCCCATCTCGTACTTGTCGCCGGGGTAGCCGAGGGATGCGCGCGTGCCGAGCCCGTCGGCGAGCAGCGCCTCGGCCCTCGGGTTCATCACGTTGCCGGCGGGGTTGAGGTTGACGGCATCGCGTTCGTGGATGGCGCGGTTCTCGGCGACGAGGGCGAGCAGGCGGCGCTCGTTCGCCGCCGCGTCGCTCGCCGCGACCTCGCCCGCCACATCCTGCACATAGCGTTCGCTGGCTTCGGGGACCCAGGCGCGGCGTTCGAGCATCGGCGGAATTCCTCTCGGGTGTGCGTCGTTTGTGCGGTCCCGGTGCCCGTTACGCGAACGCGATGCGGCTGAACAGCCACAATTTCACCCGGTCCAGCACCAGGAGATACAGGACCACAACCACGAGCAGCACCAGCAGCACGTGCAGCGCCACCGGCGCCATCAACACGCCCGTCGTTGCCATCGTCACCACCACCACGAGGTCGGCGGCGGAACTGGTGACCATCCAGCGGCTCGGCGCCGAGCGCCAGAACGGCCCGCGCTCGCGGATCAGGTAGACATTCCCCTGTCCGGTCGCGACCAGCATCACGAAGACCAGCGTCTGCAATTGTGGCAGCGGCAGTCCGAGCCAGTCGCGCCCGAGGAAGAACACCGAGAAGGACAGCACGAGCACGTAGCCGGCGAGCAGCCCGCCCGTCGTCATCAGCCCGCGCACGTCCCACCGGTCCGGCCGCTGCGAGGGCACGACGCGGTCGGTCGCGATCGTCATGGTCACGAAATCGTTGGTGAACAGCAACATCACGATCAGCAGCGGCGTGATGACAAACTGGCCTGTGATGATGACGCCGATCGAAAGGAAGACGACGATCTCCAGCGTCTTCATGATCTTGTTGATCGTGTACGTCAGCATGCGCTGGTAGATCGCACGGCTGGTCTTCACCGCCGAAAGCGCATCGACCAGGCCCGGCGAGGTGAGCACGATGCCCGCCGCCGCGCGCGCGACGTCCGTCGCGCTCGCGACCGCCACACCCACCTCCGCCTGGCGCAGCGCCGGCGCATCGTTCACGCCGTCGCCGGTCATGCCGACGACATGGCCGGCCTTCTGCAGCCGGCGCACCAGCGCGATCTTGTGCTCCGGCAGCACGCGGGCGAAGACGCCGAAGCGCAGAGGGTCGTCGATTTCCTCCAGCGACGCGGCGTCGCCCGTCTCGCCCTCGATGCCGACCCGCTTTGCGATCGCGGCGGCGGTGGGTGCGGCGTCCCCGGTCGCCATCACCACGCGCACGCCCATGGCGCGCAACCCCGCGACCAGCTCCGCGGAGTCCGCACGCGGCGGGTCCTCCAGCGCCAGCAGGCCCACCAGGCGCATGCGTCCCTTCTCCGGCCCCGCGGCGACGGCCAGCACCCGCGCCCCCGCCGCGGCGAGGCGCTGCTCCTCCGCCGCGAAATCCGGCGGTGACAGGCACAGGGCGGCGACCACCTCGGCCGCGCCCTTCGCCGCCAGCACCTCCGCGCCGTTTTCGCTGAAGCGGCCCAGCGAGTAGCGCAACGCCGGGTCGAACGGCTCGAAGCCCAGCCGTTGCGGCAGCGCGACGTTTGTGGTGCCGCCCCCCGCCGCCGTCAGGATCGCGAGGTCGATCGGGTCCTGCGTCGCGGCGTCGCAGGCCATGGCGGCAGAGCGCAGAAGCTCGGGCTCGGTCGCACCCCCGAGCGGCGTGGTTGCCGCGAGGCGCAGCCTGTTTTCGGTCAGCGTGCCGGTCTTGTCGGTGCACAGCACGTCCATGCCCGCGGCCTCCTCGATCGCCTGCAGGCGCGCGACCAGCACGCCCTCATGCGCGAGCTCCGCGGCGCCGAGCGCGGTCGCGAGCGTGAAGGTCGCGGGCAGGGCGGCGGGGACGGAGGCAACGAGCAGGATCAGCGCGAAGGGAAGCACATCGCGCAGCGGCAGGTTGGCCCAGGCCGCGTAGAACAGCAGCAGCGCGATCAGCAGCGCGTCCACGGCGGCGAGGATGCGCACGATGCCGAAGATGGTCGCCTGCAGATGGCTCCCCGCATGGGCCGTGCGCACCAGCTCCGCGGTGCGGCCGAACTAGGTGGCCTGGCCGGTCGCGGTGACGACACCCGTCGCCTCGCCGCGACGCACGATCGCGGCGGCATAGGCGCGCGCGCCGGGGCCGGCCTCGACGGGGATGGACTCGCCCGTCAGCGCCGACTGGTCGAGCAGCACGCTGCCCTCGCCGATGGCGATGTCCGCGGGGGCAAGATCGCCCATGCGCATGTGCACGAGATCGCCGGGCACCAGATCCGAAGCCGGAACGGTCCGCCAGGCGCCGTCGCGCCGCACCCGCGCCATGGCCACCAGGCGCTGGCGCAGGAGGGCGAGCGCCCGGCTCGCGCGCCCCTCCTCGATGAAGCCGATCGCGGCGTTGACCACCAGCAGCGCGAGGATGATCGCCGCCTCGCCCGACTTGCCGAGCAGGATCTGCAGGAGCGCCGCCGCCTCCAGCATCCAGGCGATCGGGCCCCAGAATTTGCGCGCAAATTCCAACGTTTTGCTCGGCCGCTTCTCGGGGATGGCGTTGGCACCGAAGCGCGCGCGCCGGCGCGTGGCCTCGGCCTCGGAGAGTCCATCCGGGCCAGTCGCCTCGGCCTCCACCGCCGCCTGCTGTGCCGCGCGCGGATCGGTTTCGTCCCTTTCCGGAATGATACGGTCTCGCAATTCATCGGCCATGGCGTCCTCCGCGGGGCGAGGCGGCAAGGTGCCGGGACGCCGCAGAAAGCATAGCTTAACAAGGGCCTCGGTCTGCACAAAAGGTGACACCACAAAGCGGATAAACCGGCTATATGGATGCCACGACATGACCCGGAGACCTTCGATGCGACGCGCGGTTATCGAGATCATGGTGGCTGGGATGGTTTTCGCCGCGACCCTTGGCGGCGCCATTGCCCACCAAGTCAGCCTGAGCAACCAGGTCGCGGCGATCGTCTGCGCCCCCACCCTCGCCTGAGGCCGACTCCGGCCACGCCCTCTGTCGCCACCCACCGGCGCCGCCCACCGGCGCCACAAGCGCCGACCCACCCGAACGTGCCTGACCATGGCTAGCCCGCGATCTCCCCCAGCGATCGCGACCGATCTCCTCCCGCGCCGGGGCCCATTCGGTCCCGGCGTTTCTTTTGCGGACGGTCCGGCACCGCCGGACCTCGGGACCCATTCGGTCCCGGCGTTTCTTTTTCGGGAAGCGCCCAGCCCGGCACGGCTCGCGCGGCAGCGACGCGGAGCGGGACGGGGTTGACATTGGGCGAATAAATGGTCGGAGCGGCGGGATTTGAACCCACGACCCCCAGTCCCCCAGACTGATGCGCTACCAGGCTGCGCTACGCTCCGACACGGCGCGGTCTAGCTCGCGCGCCCGGCTGGGGCAACAGGCCCGGCATCCAGGGCGCGGCCTGGTCGTCGTCTTGATATCGGTCATGGCGCCGGCGCCCCTTTCCCACCATATATTTCCGCTATGGCTAGGAAATCATCACCCAAGGGCGCCGCACGGGGCGAGCGGAAGCAGCCGCGCAAGTCGCCTCCCGCGGCGCCGCTCCGCCAGACCGCGCGTCATCGCCGCGGTCCCGTGCCCCCCCTGCTGCCCGCACCGCCGCCGCCGATCGGCAGCCTTTCCGACCTCGACCGGCTGTTCCACTCGACCGAGGCGCTCGGCACCGGCGCGCTTTCGCCCGCCGCGCTGGGCATCGCCCACCACGAATGGTTCGTCCACCTCGCCAATTCGCCGTTCCGCCAGATCGAGCTCGCGGCGCAGGCATTGCGCGACGCGCAGCGTTTCGCGGCCTTCCTGCTCACCGGCCAGCCGGCGGCGACGCCCGACGCGCAGGACCATCGCTGGGCCGACCCGAGCTGGCAGATGCCGCCATTCAACGCGCTCCAGCAGTCGCACCTGCTCACGGAATCCTGGTGGAAGTCCGCCCTCGAGGGGCTGCGCGGCGCCTCGCCGCAGAGCCTGACCATCATGCGCTTCGCGATGCGCCAGGTGCTCGAGGCGCTGGCGCCGTCCAACTTCCCCTGGAGCAACCCGCAGGTCATCGAGGCCACGCTGATGAGCCGCGGCGCCAACCTCATGAACGGCGCCACGGCCTGGATGCGCGACCAGGAACGCGCCTTCAACCTGCGCCCCTCTCTCGACCCGCGCTTCCGCCCCGGCCACGAGGTCGCGGTGACGCCGGGCAAGGTGGTTTTCCGCAACGACCTGATCGAGCTGCTGCAATACGCGCCCACCACGGCGCAGGTGCGGCCGGAGCCGGTGCTGATCGTGCCGGCCTGGATCATGAAATACTATATCCTCGACCTGTCGCCGCAGAACTCCATGGTGCGCTACCTGGTGAGCCAGGGCTTTACCGTGTTCTGCATCTCCTGGCGCAACCCGGACGCCTCGATGCGCGACGTCGGCCTCGACGACTACCGCCGCGCCGTGATGTCGGCGATCGACGCCGCGCTCACCATCACCGGGCAACAACACCTGCACGCCTGCGGCTACTGCCTCGGCGGCACGTTGCTCTCCATCGCCGCCTGCGCCATGGCGCGCGAGGCCGACAACCGGCTCGCCACCATCACGCTGCTCGCCGCCCAGGTCGATTTCCACGAGGCCGGGGAGCTGCGGCTGTTCATCAACGACAGCCAGCTCGCCCTGCTCGAGGACGTGATGTGGCGCCAGGGCTTCCTCGATTCGCGGCAGATGGCCGGCGCCTTCCAGCTGCTGCGCGTGCGCGACCTCGTCTGGCAGCGCGCGGTGCGGCTCTACATGCTGGGCCAGGAAGACCCGCCCAACGACCTGATGGCCTGGAACGCGGATGCCACGCGCATGCCGGCCAGGATGCACGCCGAGTACCTGCGCCAGCTCTTCCTCGACAACGATCTCTCCGAGGGCAGGCTGCAGGTGGACGGGCGCACCGTGGCGCTGGCCGACCTGCGCGCGCCGATGTTCGCCGTCGGCACCGACCGCGACAACATCGCGCCCTGGCGCAGCGTCTATAACCTGCTCCGGGAAACCCGCACGGACGTCGATTTCGTGCTCACCTCGGGCGGCCACAACGCCGGCATCGTGAGCGAGCCCGGCCACCCCGCGCGGCACTACCTGGTGCACGAGCGCCGGCCGCACGACGTCTATCTGTCGCCCGACGAATGGCTCGGCCAGGCGCGGCGGCGGGAGGGCTCCTGGTGGCCGGCATGGGCAGCCTGGCTCGCGCACCGCTCCGGCACGCCGGTGGCGCCGCCGGCGCTCGCCAACCGGGCCAGGGGTCTGCCGGCGCTGGGTGACGCGCCGGGAACCTACGTCCTGCAGACCTGAGGCGGGAGCGGGCCTACAGCCGCTCCCACAGCCCGGTCTCCTCGTCGAGCCGGTCGATCTCTCCGCCGCGGAAATCGCCGTGGGAGACGACACCGAGGAGCTTGTCCCCATCCACCACCGGCACGTGGCGGAAGCCGCCGTCGCGCATCAGGCGCAGCGCCTCCACCGCGCGCATGTCGCGGCGCATGGTGTCGGGGTTGCGCGTCATCACCTCGTCCAGCTTCGTGTGGTTGGAGCGGCCCTCCGCGATCACCCGCGCGACGGCGTCCCGGCCGGTGAAGATGCCGAGAAGGCGGCCCTTCTCGTCCGTCACCAGCACCGCGCCGACGCGACGGTCGCGCATGTGCTTGCACGCCTCGCCCACCGTCGCCGTGGGCGGCAGGGTAAGCGGCTTCTGGTTGAGCACGATGGCCCCGAGCGGACGCTGTTCCATGGTCACCTCCGGCGCGGGCTGGTCCCCGGCGCGTTCGTTCGTCTAGGCGCGGCCAGCGGCGGCGTCCTTGATGGCGATCAAGCCACCCCGTGCGGTCCCGGCGGGGCGTTCAGCGCAAGAGGGTGCGGATCGCCTCCAGCTCCTCCAGCACGCCCGCGAGCAGCGCCCGCAGCCGTTCGGCCTCGGCATCCGGGCGCGGCTTGCCCGCCTGTTTGCCCGCCGGCCCGGCGGCCGGCGCGAGGCCCGGCATCGGCAGTTCCGGCTCGCGCGCCTCGCCCCGCTCCGCCGCGGCCGCGGCCTGCTCGGCGGGCGAGGGTGGGGGAATGTTGTCGGGCAGGCGCCCCGCCCCCTCGCGCAGCAGGCGTTGCACGCCCTTGATCGTGTAACCCTGGGTGTAGAGCAGGTCGGAGATGCGGCGCAGCAGGTCGATGTCCTCGGGCCGATAATAGCGCCGCCCGCCGCCGCGCTTGAGCGGCTTCACCTGGGTAAATTTGGTTTCCCAGAAACGCAGCACATGCTGCGGGATATGCAGGTCGTCCGCGACCTCGCTGATGGTGCGGAAGGCGCTGGGAGCCTTCTTGGCGCGCGCGCGCGCCGCCGCCGGCGCCGCGTCACTCATGCATCGTCACCCCTCATTCGTCTTTCCCCCTCACTCGTCATCCCCGAGGGGAATGGTGGTATGGTTCACGTGCGCCTTGAGCACCTGGCTCGGACGGAACACCAACACGCGGCGGGGCAGGATCGGCACTTCCACGCCGGTCTTCGGGTTGCGGCCGATGCGCCGCCCCTTCTGACGCACAGAAAACGTCCCGAAACCGCTGATTTTGACAGATTCACCGCTCTCCAGCGCGGAACTCATCCGGTTCAGCACGGTCTCCAGCAGGTCGGCCGATTCGTTCCGGGAGAGCCCGACCTGGGTATAAATGGTCTCGGTCAGGTGCGCGCGTGTGACAGTGTTCATGAATTCACGCTAGGGAGACTCGGGGGTCGCCGTCAAGAATTCGCAGGATCAAATGCTTGACAGGGTCGCGTGAATCTTGCGTCGAAACATCCGGCGCCAGGTGCGCGCGCGTCGAGCCGCACGATGTGGGTGGCCGTTTCCCCTACATGCGCGCCAGGGCGGACCCCCACGTCAGCCCGCCGCCGAGTGCCTCCATCAGCACCAGGTCGCCGGGCTTGATGCGCCCGTCGCGCACCGCCTCGTCGAGCGCCAGCGGCACCGAGGCCGCCGAGGTGTTGGCGTGTCGCTCCACCGTGGTGACGACGCGCTCCGGCGGCAGGGCGAGGCGCTTGCCGATGGCGTCGATGATGCGCTTGTTGGCCTGGTGCGGCACCAGCCAGTCGATGGCGGACTTTTCCAGCCCGTTGGCCGCCAGCGCCTCCTCCACCGTCTCGGAGAGACGGGTGACGGCGTGGCGGAACACCTCGCGCCCGTTCATCACCAAGTGGCCCGGCCTGTCTCGCCTGCCCACGGCGCCGTCGACGTAGAGGATGTCGCCGAGCCTGCCATCCGCGTGCAGGTGCACGGAGAGGATGCCGGGCAGCCCCGCGCCGGCCTCCCCCGCGCGCAGCACGACCGCGCCGGCGCCGTCGCCGAACAGCACGCAGGTGCCGCGGTCCTGCCAGTTCATGATGCGCGAATAGACCTCGGAGCCGATCACCAGCGCGGTGCGGATGCGCCCGGCCGCGATCATCGCCTCGGCGGTGGCGAGCCCGTAGATGAAGCCGCTGCACGCCGCCGAGAGGTCGAAGCCGAAGCCGCCGGCGCCGAGGGCCGCCTGCACCCGCAGCGCCGTCGCCGGGAAGGCTTCGTCCGGCGTCGCGGTCGCGAGCAGGATGGCGTCGATCCCGGAGGCAGCCATGCCGGCGGCGGCGAGCGCGCGCTCGGCGGCCCTTGTCGCCATGAAGGCGCAGGTCTCGTGCGGCCCGGCGAGGTGGCGCTGGCCGATGCCGGTGCGCTCGCGGATCCATTCGTCGGAGGTGTCCACGGTCTTGGACAGCTCGTCATTGCTGACCACCGTCTCTGGCAGGTAGCCGCCGGTGCCCGCGATCACCGCGCGCGGCTGCGCGCGGGTTTGCGCCGCGGCGACCGGCGGCGCGTCAGGAAGCGTCGGCGTCTGCTGATCCATGCCTCGTCTCCAGCCTGCCGATCCGCGCCAGCCCGTCGCGGATGCCTTCGTTGAAACCGTGTGTCACCATGTCCATGGCCACGTCCACCGCGTGCGCGAATCCCTCGGCGTCGGTACCACCATGGGACTTCACCACCACGCCATTGAGCCCCAGCATCACGGCGCCATTGTAGCGCCTGGGGTCCAGCCATTCGCGCAGGCGAGCCAGCCCCGGCCGCGCCAGCAGGTAGGCGAGGCGGCTGGCGATCGAGGCGTTGAACACCTGGCGCAGCAGCTGGCCGACCAGGCGCAACGCACCCTCCCCGGTCTTGAGCGCCACGTTGCCGGTGAACCCGTCCGTCACCACCACGTCCGTGGTGCCGGCGGCGATGTCGTGGCCCTCGACGAAGCCGTGGAATTGCGGTGCCAGATGGCTGGCGCGCAGCGCCTCGGCGGCCTCGCGCAGGGTCTCGTCGCCCTTCACGTCCTCCGAGCCGACGTTGAGCAGACCAATCGTCGGCGACGTGAGGCCAAGCACGGTGCGGGCAAACACGTCGCCCATCAGCGCGAATTCAACGAGATTACGGGTATCGCAGGTGACGTTGGCGCCGAGGTCGAGCATCACGATGTCGCCGCGCGCCGAGGGGCCGATCGCGGCCATGGCCGGCCGGTCGATCCCCGGCAGGGTCTTGATGACGACCTTGGAGAGAGCGAGCAGCGCGCCGCTGTTGCCGGCGGAAATCACCCCCGCGGCCTCGCCGCGCGCCACCGCGTCGATGGCGAGCCGCATCGAGGCCTGGCGCATGCGCATCGCCGCCGCGACCTTGGTGTCGTTGCCGATGACTTCGGAGGCGTGGCGCAACTGGGCGGTGGCGAGCCGCCGGTGGTGCGCGAGCAGCGGCGCCACCCGCTTTTCGTCGCCGAACAGCAGGAAGCTGGCGCCGGGATGCCGCTCGGCCGCGATGGCGAGGCCGTCGACGACCATGCGCGGCGCCGCGTCGCCGCCCATGGCGTCCACCGCGAGACTGAAACCGCTCACCGCCTGGCCGTGGCGCCTGGCGCCATGCGCGTCGGACGAGGCCGGGTCAGACCCGGACGGTGCCCTTGAGCGCGCCGCCGGCCTCCGCCACCTCGCGGCCGTCGTAGTGGCCGCAATGCGGGCAGACATGGTGCGGGCGCTTCAGCTCGCCGCAAGTGGCGCACTCGGCGTGCGCCTCGGACCGCAGCGCCTCGTGGCTGCGGCGCATGCCGCGGCGGGACGGCGAGGTCTTTCGCTTGGGAACAGCCATCGGAGGAGAGCCCTTCTCTTCGGGTGACGACGCAGAGGCCGACCACCGCAGAGGCGGCAGCGCGCGTGACGGTCACGAAACGGAACCGGCGCCTCCTAGCAGACACCCCTACCCCCCGCAAGCGGCCCCTCCTCAGCGCAGGGTTCCATCCCGCGCGGGCAGGCAACCTAGGCGCGGCGAGGGAGTCGCGCGAGAGGCGCCCGTGCCGCGGGCCTCCGCGACCAGGCGCCCTCAGCCAGCGCACAGCGCGCGCAACCGCGCCAGGTCGTCATGGCGGGTCTCGAGATCCGGGCGCCGGGCGGCCATGCGCTGGTCGCGCAGCGCCTCGAGCGCGCGCATCAGGGCCTCGAGCGGCGGGCCGCTGGCGGTGAGGCCGGCCATGTGGCGCTGGTCCATCGCGGCGGCCGGGCCCACGATGAAGCGCGCGACCAGCTCATCGTGGTGCTGCCGCGCCGTCTCGGCGAACACGTTGCAGATGGCGAGGAAGGCGCGCGCGTTGGCCTGGAACCAGGGCTCCGCGCCGCCTCCCTGGTCGGCAATGAGCAGAAACTCGTCGAGCAGCGGGCGGTGGCGCATGCACTCGCGCAACCGCGCCTGGTCCTCCGGCACCATGAACGGGGTCTTCTCCACCAGGATCTGCGCATAGGACGGGTCGTTGGCGCGGCACAGGCCGAGCAGCAGGTCGATCTCGTTGATGCCCGAGAAATCGCCCGCGTTGGCGCCGCGGTACTCGGTGCGCCCGACCCGGTAGGGCTTGTAGTAGGGGCGGACGGAATAGAAGAACCGGTCGATGTCGAGCTGGGCGAACAGGCGCTCGTTGGCCGCCTTCGCGGTCCCGAGTGCTGCCAGCGCCGCGGCGAACTCCACGTCGGCGACGGGGTTGGAGACGCCGAGCGCCACGATGCGCCCGAGCGCGTCCGCGGCGCGCTGGATGCTGAGGATGCCGCGCGTGTTCTCGTCGATGAACAGGAACTCGTCCCTGAGGCTGGTGAAGCTCTTGCGCACCCCGCGCATGGCGAAATTGCGCTGGGCGAGATGGGCGGTCGCGAAGCGCGGCGCCATGCCGATCGAGGTGCCGACATGCATCGCGAGCGAGGAAGCCTCGCGGAACGGCGAGCGCTCCTCGCGCGCGGGATTGGTCAGCTCGTGGCGGCGCAGGGCGCCGATGTACATGCCGACATTGCCGAGCACGCCGAACGCGGTCTCGAACCCGTCGCCGGTGTTGCCCTCGTGCCAGAGGGCGAGGACGTGCTGGTGCCCCTCGTCGCGCAAGCGGATTTTGAGGGAGCCGCCCACGCCCTCGACATCGGCGCGGTCGGGGCGGGCGAAGTAGAGCTCGTCGAGCTCCGTGTTGATGGCGACGAAGGGGCCGCGGATCCAGCGGTCGAAGGCTTGTGCGTTGGCGCTCATGATCGGCTGCGGCTCCTGGTCCGGGCGGGGCCCGGGTTGGGAGAGACTAAGCGGACGCGCGGCCGACACAACCTGTCGTTATTCTTTCAGAACACGCCGTAAGCTATTCTGAAAACGAGGACATCCGATCCCGCGGAATCGCGATGCATTGATCTGTATCAAGGCTTCGGCCGCGAAAAAGGTCATCCCCTGCGCGCCGGCGCGGGAGCCCGAGACGATTCGACCGGCGAGTCGCCTGCCCCCGGAGCCTTGTCCGGAGGATTGACGTTCATGAAACCCATCAACCTTGCCTGCCGCGCCATGGCGGGCATCGCGGCCCTCGCCGCGGTCGCCGCGATCGTCCCGGCGGCCCGCGCCGCCGCGCCTTCCACCAATCCGCTGGGCGGCGACCTGCTGATCGCCGACCGTGGCGGCGGCTACCTGCTCGTCATCAACCCGGCCAAGCAGGTCGTCTGGTCGCAGCACCTGACCTGGAAGAGCCCGACCGGCATCCACTCCAAATGGGCCGACGACGCCTTCCTCACGCCCGACCACCGCCACATCATCTTCACCGAGGAAGACAACCAGGCGATCGACATCATGTCGATCGCGACCGGGCGCATCACCTGGACCTACGGCCATCCCGGCGTGAAGGGCTCCGCGCCCGGCTACCTCAACACGCCGG
>DAHUXX010000154.1 GCA_027306955.1 Acetobacteraceae bacterium
AGCACAGTCGTCTTCAAGCTGAAGACGCCGAACGCACCCTTCCTCACCAGCCTCGCGATGGTCTGGAACGGCGTGGTCAGCACCGCGGCCGCGAAGAAATACGGCAAGGCCTTCCGCCAGCACCCGGTCGGCACCGGCCCCTACATCTTCGAGGAATGGCGTCCGCGCGACGCCGTCATCCTCAAGGCCAACGAGGCCTACTGGGGCGGCAAGCCGAAAATCGCCAACCTCGTCTTCAAGGAATACCCGGACCCGTCGGCCGGCCTGCTCGCGCTCAAGAACGGCGACATGCACATCTGGGGCGACACCAGCACCCAGCTCCTTCCCGCGATCCAGGCGGACCGCCAGTTGAAGGTGCTCACCCAGGCCGGGCTCGCCACCAGCGGCGTCGGCATGCCCTGCGAAGTGCCGCCGTTCAACGACGTGCGCGTCCGCCAGGCGTTCAACTACGCGGTCGACAAGAACGCCATCGACAAGGCGCTCTATCACGATCTCGCAACGATGATGACCTCGCCGCTGCCGCCCTCGGAATGGAGCTTCGACCCCTCGCTCAAGGGCTACCCCTACGACCCGGAAAAGGCGAAGCAGCTGCTCTCCGCCGCCGGCGTGAAGCCCGGCTTCGAGGTCGAACTGCTCGCCTACAACTCGCCGCGCGGCTACAACCCGATCGGGCCGGACCTCGCCGTCGCGGTGCAGGGCTACCTCGAGAAGGTCGGCGTCAAGGTCACCGTGCGCAAGATGGAGTTCGGCGCCTACCTCTCGGCCATCCGCGGCCCCAGCTACAAGGGCATGTTCCTCGTCGGCTGGACCGGCGACAACGGCGACCCCGACAACTTCCTCAACGCGCTCTACGGCGGCACCAACATCCCGGTGACCAACACGCCGCACTACAAGAACCCGAAGCTCGACGCGCTCTTCGTCAAGGGCCTGGAAAGCACCAGCCACGAGGAGCGCGTGAAGATCTACCAGGAGGCGCAGAAGATCGTGCTCGACGACGCCCCCTGGATCTTCATCAACTCGGTGCTGCAGGTCCGCGCCATCAGCGACCGGGTCCAGGGCTACCAGCTCAACCCGACCCAGATGTTCTTCGACATGGAGAAAGTCTCTCTCGCCTGACCGTCCCGCAAGCCGTCGCACGCGAGCCTCACGCCGGACCCCGCACGCCGGCGTGAGGCCAGCGCCCCGGCGGCGCGGCCATCGCTTCACGGCCGGCGGGGCAGAACCGTTCCGCTTCGGGGGATATCGCCATTCTCGACTACCTCGCCGGCCGCTTTGGCCAACTCATCCTCGTGCTGCTCGGTGTCAGCGTCGTGGTGTTCGTCGCCATGCACCTGCTGCCGGGCGACGTCGCGACCCTGCTGCTGGGCGACCGCGCCACCGCGGCCTCGCTCGCGCGCCTGCGCCACCAGCTCGGCCTCGACCAGCCGGTCTTCGTGCAATACTGGCGCTTCCTCGCCGGCGCGCTCTCGGGTGATTTCGGCACCTCGCTGCGCGACAACCGCCCCGCACTCGGCGAGGTGCTGGAAGCCTTCCCCACCACGGTCGAGCTCACCGTCTCGGCCCTCGCGCTTGCCGTGGCGATCGGCCTGCCGCTCGGCGTCTTCGCCGCCTTCCGCGAAGGCACCTGGCTCGACACCGCCATCACCACGCCGACGCTGTTCGGCGTCTCCATGCCGGTGTTCTGGCTCGGCCTCATGGCGCTGCTGCTGTTCTCGGAAAAACTCGGCTGGATGCCGACCGGCGGCCTGATGCCGATCGGCGCGCACATGCCGGACCGCACCGGCTTCAGCATCATCGACGCCTTCCTCACCGGCAACGCCAGCCTCATCTGGCAGGCCATCCGCCACCTGCTCCTGCCTGCGGCGACGCTCGCCACCATCCCGCTCGCCCTCATCACCCGCATCACCCGCGGCGAGGTTCTCGCCAGCATGCACCTCGACCATGTCCGCACCGCCCGCGCCAAGGGTCTGCCGGAGGGCCGCGTCAGGCGCGCCCACATCCTGCGCAACGCCCTCATTCCCATCGTCACCGTCATCGGCCTGCAACTGGGCCTGCTGCTCTCCGGCGCCTTCCTCACGGAGACCATCTTCTCGCTCCCCGGCCTCGGCCGCCTGATGGTCGATGCCATCCTCGCGCGCGACTACCCGGTGGTGCAGACCGGCGCCATCTTCATCGCCGGCCTCTTCGTGCTGGTGAACTTCGCGGTCGACATCTCCTACGGCCTGCTCGACCCCAGGGTCCGCCGCAAGGGAACGCGCTGATGAGCGGATCCGTCCTCCTCGCCCCGCCGCCGGTCGGCCGCGCCACGCTGCTCGCCAGGCCCGCCGCGAAAGTGGGGCTCGGCATCGTCCTGCTCTTCCTCTTGGTCTGCGCCGCGGCCCCGCTCCTCGCTCCCTACGACCCCTACGCGCAGGACCTGATGCACGCGCTCGCCGGCCCCTCGGCACTGCACCCGCTCGGCACCGACCAGTACGGCCGCGACGTGCTGAGCCGCGTCCTCTACGGCGCCCGCTACGCGCTCTTCGCCGTCATCGTCGGCGACGGCCTGGCCCTCGTCCTCGGCTCCACGCTGGGCCTGCTCGCCGGCTACATCGGCGGCGCGGTGGACGCCGTGATCATGCGCCTGGTCGATATCCTGCTCGCCTTCCCCTACCTGCTGCTGGCCCTGATCCTCGTCGCGGCACTCGGCCCCAGCCTGCTGCATTCCCTCATCGCCATCGGCATCGTCTACACGCCGCAATACGCGCGCCTCATCCGCGGCCAGGTCCTCACCGTCCGCCAGAGCGATTTCGTCCGCGCAACGAGGGCGCTCGGCGCCTCCACGTCGCGCGTCCTCCTCCGCCACGTCACCCCCAACAGCCTCTCGCCCGTGGTGGTGATGGCGACCCTGCAGGCCGGCTCCGTCATCATCGAGACCGCGGGCCTCTCCTTCCTCGGCCTCGGCGCGCAACCGCCCTCGCCGGACTGGGGCGCGCTCCTCGCGGACGGGCAGAACTACTTCCTCACCGCCTGGTGGATCGCGACCTTCCCGGGCCTCGCGATCTTCTGCGTCGTCCTCGGCTTCAACCTGTTCGGCGACGCGCTGCGCCGCGCCTTCGACCCCAGGGCTCAATGAGTGTCGCGCAATGAGTGTCGCGCAATGAGCGTCGCGCAATGAGCGTCGCCCGATGACCGCCGCGATGACCGACGCCGCTTCCCTGCTCGACGTCGAGGACCTTTCCCTCTTCTACGGCCACGTCCCGGCGCTCGACCATGTCTCGCTGCGCCTCGCCCGCGGCGAAAGCCTGGTTGTCGTCGGCGAATCCGGCTCCGGCAAATCCACCCTCGCGCTCGCCGTCATGCGCCTGCTGCCGCGCACCGCCCACGTCGCCTCCGGCCGCATCCGCTTCATCGCCGCGGACCGCGCCGCCCACGACCTCACCACCGCCGGCGCGCGCGAACTCCAGCACCTGCGCGGCCGCGAGATCGGCATGATCTTCCAGGAGCCGATGACCAGCCTCAACCCGGTGCACCGCGTCGGCGACCAGATCACGGAGGCGCTGCGCTACCACGAAACCCTCCCGCGCGCCGCCCTGCGCCAGCGCGCTGTCTCCCTCCTCGGCCATCTCGGCGTTCCGGAACCGGAACGGCGCATGGACGCCTACCCGCACGAGCTTTCCGGCGGCCTGCGCCAGCGCGCCATGATCGCGATCGCGCTCGCCTGCAACCCCTCGCTGCTGATCGCCGACGAGCCCACCACCGCGCTCGACGTCACCATCCAGGCGCAGATCCTCACGCTCCTGAAACAACTGCGCGCCGAGCGCGGCATGGCGCTGCTGTTCATCACCCACCACCTCGGCGTCGCGCGCGAGGTCGCGGACCGCATCCTCGTCCTCTACGCCGGCCGCGCGGTGGAGGAGGGGCCGGTCGCCGACGTCATCGCCCGCCCGCTCCACCCCTACACCCGAGCCCTGCTGCAATCCGTCCCCCGCCTCGGGATGAACAAGGAGGAGTTCACGCTCCCCGCGATCGGCGGCGCCGTCCCCGACGCACTGAACCCGCCTCCCGGCTGCGCCTTCGGCCCGCGCTGCCCTGCCTTCCGCCCCGGCTTGTGCGACGCCGCCCAGCCGCCGCTCACCCCGATGGGCCCCGCGCGCTCCGTGCGCTGCGTCCGCGCCGCGGATCTCGCCGCATGACCGCCCCGCTCCTCGAGGTCCGCGGCCTCAGCGTCCGCTTCCCCATCCGCCGCGGCCTGTTCCGCGCGCCGCTCTCGCTGCACGCCGTGAGCGATGTCTCCTTCCACGTCGCGCCCGGCGAGATCCTGGGCCTCGTCGGCGAATCCGGCTCCGGCAAGACCACCATCGGCCAGTGCGTGCTGCGCCTCGCCGAGCCCACCTCGGGCGAGGTCATGTTCCGCTCTGGCAACGTCCACCGTCTCCGCGGCAGCGAACTCGACCTCTTCCGCCGCGCCGCCCAGCCGGTGTTCCAGGACCCCTACGGCTCGCTGGATCCGCGCATGCGCGTGGGCGAAATCCTCGCCGAGCCCCTGATCATCCACGGCATCGGCTCCACCCGCGCCGCCCGCGAGGCCCGCGTCGCCGCCCTCATGCAGGAAGTCGGCCTCCCGCCCACTCTCGCGCAGCGCCTGCCGCACCAATTGTCGGGCGGCCAGCGCCAGCGCGTCGGCATCGCCCGCGCGCTGGCCTGCGACCCCGTGCTGCTGGTCGCCGACGAGCCGGTCTCGGCGTTGGACGTCTCCGTCGCCGCCCAGGTCACCAACCTGCTCATCGACCTGCAGCGCCACCGCAACCTCGCCATGGTCCTCATCGCCCATGACCTCGCCACCGTCGGCTATGCCGCGGATCGCGTGATGGTGCTCTATCTCGGCCGCGTGATGGAGGTTGCGCCAGCGAAACATATCTTCTCCGCCCCCCGCCACCCCTACACCCAGGCCCTGATCGCCGCGATCCCGGAGCCCGAGACCGGCCTCGCCTCCGCCCGCACGCTGCTGCAGGGCGACATCCCGAGCCCTCTGAACCCACCCTCCGGCTGCGTCTTCCGCACCCGCTGCCGCCACGCCATCGCCGCCTGCGCCGAAACCGTTCCGCCCCTGCGCGACCTCGCCCCCGGCCACGCCGCCGCCTGCCTGCGCGCCGAGGACCCCGCGGTGATGGACTTCGCGATGCAGCCCGCGCCGGCCTGACCGACCGGACCAAACCCCGCCTTCCCGCCGCCATCACCGCCCGGCGGCGATCGCGGATCCCGCGTCCACCCCGAACCGCTCCGCGAACCCACGCCGCCCCGCGGCCGTCACCGTCACCGCCCGGCTGTCGCGCTCGCGCCGGATCCACCCGAGTTCCTCGCAGCGCCGGCACAGCATCGCCCCGAGCACCCCGGCCAGGTGCGGCCGCCGCTCACTCCAGTCCAGGCACGGCCGGCAGAACAGGCGGCGCGTCCGCCCGACGCGATCGAGCGGCAGCCCGAAACCCGCCAGCCACGCGCGCCCGCTCTCGGTCACCTCGCCGGCTTCCTCAGCCAGCGCGACCACTCCCCTGGCCACCAGCGCATCGGCGAGCCCGACGCCGAGGCGGCCGGCGAGATGATCGTAGCAGGTCCGCGCCTCGCGCAGCGCCGGGCTGATGCGCGGCGTCGCGCGGCGTCTGTCGTCGCCCGGGTGCGCGCGGCTCGCCACCACCATCATGGTCTCCTCCATGCCGGCAACATCGGCCGAGGCCACGCGAAAATAACGATGCCGCCCTTGCCGCACGACGGTCAGCAGTCCGCCCGCGACGAGCCTGGCCAGGTGCCCGCTCGCAGACGCGGGGGCGACCCGCGCCGACCACGCAAGCTCGGAGGCGCTCAGCGCCCGCCCGTCGAGCAGCGCCGCCAGCATGTTGGCGCGGGCGGGATCGCCGACGAGCGCGCCGACTTCCGAAAGCGCAAGGCCAGGGGACATGCGATCAGTTTACGGCACTTCGCCTCCTGCTGCACGCGAGAACACTTCGGCCGCGACCGAAGCGTTCGCGCGTGACCGAAGCCGCGCGCCGCGCCACGCTCGGCGCTCAAACTCGATCAGGGGAGCGGCTTATGATGACGTTGTGCATCCGTTACACAATCGATCCGCGCAAGCTGGCCGACTTCGAGGCCTACGCACGCGCCCTGCGCCAGCCGATCGAGCGCTGCGGCGGGCGGCTCGTCGCCTACTACGCGCCGACGAGGATCGCGGGACCCACCAACACGGCGCTCGGGCTGATCGATTTCCCCGATCTCGCGAGCTACGAGCGCTACCGCGAAGAACTCGCGTCCGATCCCGACGCCATTGCCTGCCTGGACCGGGCCGAGGCGTCCGGCTGCATCCTGAACGAAGACCGCTCCTTCATCCGGCGGATCGCGGATGAGGCGTAGGCGTGCCCCTTGCCTAATCCATCCCCCCGAACATCGTCGCCAGCAGCCCCAGCACCAGGTTCAGCGTGATCAGCCAGCGGATGGTGTTGATCGCCGCGGCTGCCCCGGCCGTCTCGGTCGCGGCGCGCAGCCGCTTGTAGGGTCCGAACCAGATGACGAGGAACACCGCCGCCATCACCACGCCCAGCACCGCCATCGCCCGCACCGGCCACGGCGCCCAACCGAACTTCCCATAGCCGGTCGCGATCATCCGCGCCCCGGAGAGCAGCATGAACGGCATCGCCACCCACACCACCGGCAGGAACCGCCGCAGCACGCCCCGGTGCAGCGCGACCCGCGCTTCGGGGTCGAGCCCGCCCATCGCCGGGCGCAGGATCAGGAGCGCGAAGAACATGCCGCCCACCCAGACGGCCCCGGCGATCGCGTGCAGCCCCAGCAGCATGAAGATTTCGCCTCCGAACTGATAAACCAGCCACCCGTGCAGCGCATGCAGCGGCCCCAGCACTGGTGCCAGCAGATGATGGGCAAGGGAGCGCGCGAAGTCATAGTACGGCCGCAGCAGGTTCTTTATTTGTTCCAAAACCGTGTCGTCTCTTCCAGCACCGCCGAGAGTTCCGCCGCCGCCGGCGAGCGCGGCGCAGTCTCCGTCACGCCCGCCCCGCGCGCGAACGCGGTCGCGAAAGCCACGCGGTTACCCAGCACCGCGCCGAGCCGCGCCCATCCAGCCTCCGCTATGGCCGCCTCCGCCGCGGCGCGCAAGGCGCCCGTCGCCGGCGCGCGGTTCAGCAGCAGCACCGCACGCCGCCCTTCCTCCGCCGCCAGCTTCAGCGTCCCCGCCGCCGCCCACAAATCCGGCGGCGAGGGTTGCACCGGCACCAGCACCAGGTCCGCCGCCCGCACCGCACGCCGCGCGTCCTCGTCCACCACCGGCGGGGAATCCACCACCACCGCCCCATGCCCGCGCCGCAGCCGCTCGAGTTCCGCGTCCATCCGCCAGCCCGAAACCTGGGAGAGCGTGATCGCCGGCTCCCGCGCGCCGCGCAGCCCATGCCAGCGCGCCAGCGACCGCTGCGGGTCGATATCCAGCACCGCCACAGCCATCGACGCCGCCAGCGCAGCCGCCAGGTTGGCCGCGATCGTCGTCTTCCCCGCGCCACCCTTCTGCTGCGCGACCGCGATCACCATCGCCATGCCAAATCTCCCGCCCCGACTCCGCTGTCGCGAACGAGGCTACAATGCGCGCATGACCCTGCGCGAAATTCTCACCCCCGCCCAGCACGCCATCGCCGACGCCCACGCCGGAGCCCCCTTCGCCACGCTCGTCGCCGCCGCCGGCCGCGCCGTGGCCAGGGCGATCCGCGCCCGCTACCGGCCCTGCCGCGTCGCCGTGCTCTGCGGCCCCGGCAACAACGGCGCGGACGGACGCGCCGCGGCCCGCCACCTTGCCGCCTGGGGCTGGCCCGTCTCCTTCGACCCGCGGGATAGCGCCCGCGCCGACCTCGCCATCGACGCCTTCCTCGGCGCCGGCCTCAACCGCGACCTGCCGGAATCCATGGCCGCCCCCCTGCGCGCCGCGCCGCGCGTCGTCGCGATCGACGTCCCGAGCGGCCTCGACGGCGCCACCGGCCAGCCCCGCGGCGAGGTCCGCGCCGCGGAGCTCACCATCACCTTCCTGCGCCTCAAGCCCGGCCATGTCCTGCTCCCCGGCCGCGCCCTGTGCGGAGAAATCCACCTTGCCGACATCGGCCACGCACCCCAGGCCGTCACCGCGGCCGTCGCGACGACCTTCCTTAACGTCCTCGACCCCGCGGACCTCCCGCACCCAGACGCCACCAGCCACAAATACACGCGCGGCACCGTGACCGTCCTCGCCGGCCCGCTCCCCGGCGCCGCCCAGCTCGCCGCGATGGCCGCCCGCCGCGCCGGCGCCGGCCTGGTCGGCCTCCTCGGCGCCCCGCTGCCGGAGCCGGGCATCCTGCTGGACCAAAACCTCGACGCCATCCTCGCCGACCCCCGCCGCCGTGTCGTCGTCTGCGGCGCCGGCGGGGCAGGGGCGCTGGCCCCGCGCCTCATCGCCGCCGGCCGGCAGGTGGTGGCGGACGCCGACGCCCTCGCCCACGACGTCACGGGTGCCGCCATCATCACCCCCCACGAAGCCGAGTTCGCGCGCGCCTTCGGCAACCTGGGCCCCGACAAGCTCGCCGCCGCCCGCGCGGTCGCCCAGCGCACCGGCGCCGTCGTCATCCTCAAGGGCCACGCCACCATCATCGCCGCCCCGGACGGGCGCGTGGCCATCAACGCCAACGCCCCCGCCTGGCTTGCCACGGCCGGCACCGGCGACGTGCTCGCGGGGCTCGCCGCCGGCCTCCTCGCCCAGGGCATGGCTCCTTGGGAGGCCGCCCGCGTCGCCGTCTTCCTGCACGGCCGCGCGGCGCAACTCGCCGGCCCCCGCCTCATCGCCGAGGACCTCCTCGCCCATATCCGCCCCGCCTGCCTCGACCCCGGCGCCCCGATGTGACACACGCCCCGCCTCGCAACCCGGCAGGGAAGGGGACCGCCCCATGGCACCGGCACGCTACCGCAAGGATCACATCGGCAATCACGCGCTGCATCCGGAAACCCTGATGCTCGGCTACGGCTACGACCCGGCGCTCTCGGAGGGCGCGGTCAAGCCGCCGGTCTTCCTCACCTCCACCTTCGTCTTCCGCAGCGCCGAGGAGGGCAGGGACTTCTTCGACTACACCGCCGGCCGCAGGACCCCGCCCATCGGCGACGAGGGCGGCCTCGTCTATTCCCGCTTCAACCACCCCAACAGCGAGATCGTCGAGGACCGACTCGCCGTGTTCGAGGGTGCCGAGACTGCCATCATCTTCTCGAGCGGCATGTCCGCCATCGCCACGACCCTGCTCACCTGCGTCCGCCCCGGCGACGCCATCCTCCACTCCCAGCCCCTCTACGGCGGCACGGAGACGCTGCTCACCCGCACCCTCGCCCCGTTCGGCGTCGCCGCCACCGGCTTCGCCGACGGCGTCAACCCCGCCTCCGTCCGCGCCGCCGCCGAGGCCGCGATGGCCACCGGCCGCGTCAGCGTCATCCTCGTGGAATCCCCCTCCAACCCCCTCAACACACTCGTCGACCTCGCGTTGATGCGCGACGTCGCCGGCGACATCGCGGCCCGCCAGAACGGCCACCGCCCCGCCATCCTCTGCGACAACACGCTCCTCGGCCCGATCTTCCAGAAGCCGCTCGCCCACGGCGCGGACATCGTCCTCTACTCGCTCACCAAGTACGTCGGCGGCCACTCCGACCTCGTCGCCGGCGCGGCACTGGGCAGCAAGCGCCACCTCACCCCCATCCGCCTGCTGCGCGGCGCCATCGGCACCCAGCTCGACCCGCATTCCGCCTGGATGCTCTCGCGCTCGCTGGAAACCCTTTCCCTGCGCATGACCGCCGCCTGCCGCAGCGCGGAAGCCGTCACCCGTTTCCTCGCGAGCCACCCCAACGTCGCCCACGTCTACCACCCGTCCCTCCTGCCCGAGACCGACCCCGCCCGCGCCGTCTTCGCCCGCCAGTGCACCGGCGCCGGCACGACCTTCTCCTTTGACGTCCGGGGCGGCGAGGCGGAGGCCTTCACCGTCCTCAACGCGCTGCAGGTCTTCAAGCTGGCCGTGAGCCTCGGCGGGACGGAATCCCTCGTCTGTCACCCCGCCACCACCGTCCATTCCGGCGTCCCGCGCGAGGTCCGCGAACGCCTCGGCATCACCGACGCTACCATCCGCGTCTCCATCGGCATCGAGCACGTGGACGACATCATCGCCGACCTCACCCAGGCCCTCGGCCGCATCGGCTGAAACGGCCTCTTGCGGTCGCGGCCGCCGCATTTCCTGTATAAGGACGCCTCCCGCCCACGGAGCCCGCCGTGCCCGACACCGCCTTGCCAACCGCCCCCAGCGCCACCGCGGCGAACAACGCCGCCCCCGTCCCCGCGACGAAGCCGGAGCAGGCGCCCGCCTCCTTCCTTGCCACCCGCCTGTTCGACCGCGCGCTGGCGCGCATCACCAGCGTCTGGCGCGAGATGGCGGCCTCGGTCGGCGGCGAGGACGAGGGCATCGAGGCGCAGATGAAGGCCTGCCTGGCCGGCCGCGGCGGCGAGGTCTCCGCCCGCAACCGCGCCGCCCGCCTGGCGCAATCCTACCTCGCCCGCGACGAAGCCGGCCGCCACGAATTCCTCTCCACCCTCGCCACGTTCGACACGGACGTGGCGTCCATCCGCGAGCAGGCCGCCGCCCTCCCGGACGGCGACCCGCTGGCCCTTGCCAAACTTCGCCGCGCGCTGGAACCCCCGCGCCGCCGCCTGCTCACCCAGTTCACCTCCATCCCGGACGGCATCCGCTTCCTCGTGGACCTGCGCGCCGCCCTCCTCGCGCAGGGCCGCGAGGACAAATCCGTCGCCGCGCTGGAAGACGACCTGAAGACTCTCCTCGCCGGCTGGTTCGACGTCGGCTTCCTCGAACTGCGCCAGATCGACTGGTCGAGCCCCGCCTCGCTCCTCGAAAAACTCGTCGGCTACGAGGC